>NZ_AJTQ01000198.1 GCF_000262345.1 Streptomyces xiaopingdaonensis
GCCCCCGACCTGCAGCACGCGGGTGTCTTCCGGCCCCGCGGGCGGCGCATGCGCCAGCAACTGCGCGACGAGCGGCGGCACGAGGGCCGTGTGCGTCACCCCTGCCTCTTCGACGAGTTCGACGAGGTGCTCGATGTCGGCCGACTCGGCGAGGACGACCGCACCGCCGCTCGCCAGCGCGCCGAGGACGCCCGGGTGCGCGCAGGTGAAGCTGTGCGTGACGGGCAGCGCCGCCAGGTACACGCTGTCGGGGCCGAGCCCGGAGACGGCCGCTGCGTTGCGGACCACCGAGCCGAGCGCCTCGTGGCTCCGCGGGATCGGCTTGGGCGGGCCCGTCGTGCCGCTGGAGAGGAAGTACAGGGCCGTCTCGGAGGGGTCGGCGGCTTGGGCGCGGCGCTCGGGGGCCGCGCGCGGGGCGAGGAGGCCGCCGAGCGCGACCTCGCCCGCCGCGGGCGCGGGCCCGTCGACGAGGAGGGTGCGGAGGCCGGGGTGCCGCTCCTGGAGGCCGCGGGCCATCGCCGGGTGGTCGAAGACCTCGCCGGCTGCGGGGACGGCCATCGCGGCGGGGGCCAAGTCGGCGGCGACCGGGTCGAGTTCGTGGGAGCGGAGCGACGGGTGGGCGAGGATCGGCGGGCAGCCGGCGCGGATCAGCGCGAGCGTGAGGACGAGCATGCCGACGCTGTTGGGCAGTTGGACGAGGACGGGGCTCGGCGCCCGGACGCCGAGGTCCTGGAGGCGCGCCGCGACCGCGTCGACGGCGGCGGCGAGTTGGGCGTGGGTCAGGGGGTGCGGGCCGAGCACGGCGGGGCGCCCGGGCGACTCGGAGGCGTGGCGCAGCACGAGGTCGTCAAGGCGCTCGTCACGCCACCACCCTCTCGCGCGGTACTCCGTCGGGCCCCGGCTGGCTTCCATAGAACACTCCTCCACACGTCGCCCGCGCAAGGCGACCTTCGACCGATACTCACCCTGAGCAACGGACAGCGCACATACTGTAATTGAGATGCGGCGCCGCCGGTTCTGATCGCGTGGAGAGATGTCCCGCAGAGCGGCGGGTGAAGCGCGTGGGGTCCGTGTGTTACCCGTCCGAGGGACGGAGCGTCGGGGCGCGGGAGACGGAAAAAGGGCGCCGGGCGCGGCAGGGAGCGCCGCCGCGCGCGCCAAATCGCCTACGTGCGGGGCGGGCTCGCGCGCGGGCAGCGCTCACTCGCACGGCGCGCGAGGCGGCGTACGCCGGGGCGGCGCGCGCGGGGCGCGGGCACGGCTCGCCGGTGCCGTGCGCGCGCCCGCCGCGCGGGATCGCTCAACCGCGTCCGCCGAGCTCCTTCCCCCAGGGCGGGTTGGCGCCGCGGACACCGCAGACCGCCGCCGAGACGCGGACGCCGTACTCCAGCGCCGAGCCGAGCGGTTCGGTCCCCAGCGCGTCGAGGCGCCCTCCCAACGCGCCTGCCGTGTGCAGCGCATGGAGCATGCCGGCCATGAAGGAGTCACCGGCGCCGACGGTGTCCACCACGTCCGTCTCCGGCGCGGCCACGCGCAGCCGGGAGCCGTCGAGCGAGGCGAGGACGCCGCGCGCACCGAGGGTCACGACGACGAGCGGGACGCCGGCGGCGTGGAGTTCGTCGGCTGCGCGCTCCGGCGGGGTGCCGGGGAGCAGGTGGGCGAGGTCGTCGTCGGAGAGGCGGAGGATGTCGGCGTACTCGCACCACCGCGCCAACCGCTCCCGGTAGACGGCGGGTTCGACGAGGAGCGGCCGGACG
Organism: Streptomyces xiaopingdaonensis; assembly: GCF_000262345.1. Classification (GTDB taxonomy): domain Bacteria; phylum Actinomycetota; class Actinomycetes; order Streptomycetales; family Streptomycetaceae; genus Streptomyces; species Streptomyces xiaopingdaonensis. Next base: position 1,758 of record NZ_AJTQ01000198.1, read on the forward strand.
TTGGGGTCGATCGAGACGGTCGCCCGCTCCCCGACGCCGGCGAGGAGCCCCTCGATCGCCGCTCCCCCCGGCTGCCGTGCCAGTGCGAGGGAGCCGGTGTGCAGGCAACTCAGCGGCCCCGCCGCGGAGTCGGCGAGTTCGGCCGCCGTCCACCCGAAGTCGGCAGCGCCCTCGGCGTGGAACGCGTACTCGGCGCTGCCCCCGTCGCCGACGGTCGCGATGGCGAGCGTGCTCGGCTCGGCGGCGTCGACGACCCGGGAGAGGTCCACGCCCGACTCGGCGAAGCGCTCGCGGAAGAGCCGCCCGAACACGTCGGAGGAGAGCCGCCCGAGGAACCGCGCCGGGGTACCGAGCCGGGCGAGCGCGACGGCCGTGTTGGCGGGCCCGCCGCCGGGAAACACGCTCAGGCCGAGCGTGGGCAGCCCGCTCGCGGCGCCCTCGCCCCCTTCGGTGAACGCGTCGGCGACGCACTCGCCGAGGACGGCGACGGGCGGTGCGGCAGCGCGCGTGGGCGCCGGGGCCCCGGGGCGCGGCGTACTCGTCATGGACGGCCTTTCCGGTCGCACGGGCCGGCCGGACACTCGGCCGGCGTCGCTGGTGGCTGGACGGTGTCCAGTCTGCCTGGGGCTGCGGTTGCCGACAGGGCCGGGGCGGGGCCAACGGGTTCGCGGTGGCGGGACGTTGGGGCCCGTCCGCCGCACGCCCCGCCTGAAGGGGAAAAAACCGGTGGAGACGTCGAGCCGGGAGGTCTACGTTCGCCGTGTTCAAGATCCGTGCGCGCAGAGCGAGGTGTATCGATGACGGCCCGAGCAACGGCGGCCGGCTCCGGTCGGCTGTCCACCGTGAACGCCAGGACTCCGTCGAACCGAAGGAACACCTCCCGTGGATCTCCCACGCATCTTCACCCTCCGCGAAAGCAGCCACCGCATCCACAACCCGTTGACCCCCGGCAAGCTCGCCGCTCTGGGCCGGGCGCTCCATCTGGCGCCAGGAACCCGCGTGCTCGACCTCGCCAGCGGATCGGGCGAGATGCTGTGCACCTGGGCCCGTGACCACCGCGTCACCGGCACCGGGGTGGACATCAGCTCGGTCTTCACCGAGGAGGCCCGCGCCCGCGCCGCCGAACTCGGCGTCGCAGACCAGGTCGCCTTCGTCCACGGCGACGCCGCCGGCCACGTCTCGGACGAGCCGGTCGACCTCGTCGCGTGCGTCGGCGCCACCTGGATCGGGAACGGCGTGGCCGGCACCGTCGAGCTGCTGGGCCGCAGTCTGATGCCCGGCGGCCTGATGCTGGTCGGCGAGCCGTACTGGCTTCGGGAAGTACCGGACCAGGAGACCGCCGAAGCCTGCGGCGCCGGCGGCAAAGACGACTTCCTCGAACTGCCGGAGCTGATCGAGCAGTTCGGCGACCTCGGGTACGACGTCGTCGAGATGATGCTGGCCGACCAGGACAGCTGGGACCGGTACCAGGCGGCCCAGTGGCTCAACCTCCGCCGCTGGCTGGACGGGAACCCCGGCGACGAGCTGGCCGCCGAGGTACGGGCCGAGCTGACAACCGAGCCCGCCCGCTACACGCGGTACCAGCGTGCATACCTCGGCTGGGGGGTCTTCGCGCTGATGGCCCGCTGACAGGGCACGAGCCGGGGCCGGGCGGCGTGCCGCCCGGCCCCGGACTCGTCGGCGAGCACGCCGCCGTCGCCGCGGGACGACGTGGACGTGCGCGGAATTGGACGGCCTCGGCCGCGTCGGCGAACTCGCCGGCGCCGCCTCGGCGTTGACGGCCGGTCCCACGCCGCCCGTGCCGCGGTCCGCGTGCCCGGCTCTCCCGCACACGACGGGTACGCCGGCCTCGGCCGGCTCCGCTGGCGCGGCCGGTACGGCGGCGAACGGCTCCGATCCGCCTCGCCACGTCCCTCCCATCGAGCACGAGCGAGCCTCCTCCCGGCACGGCCGGGAAGCCCTTCCCCTGCCCGCCTGAACGCCCCATCGCGGGCCCAGGACCGCTACGGCTCACAGCTCCGGTAGCTGGCTCACGTCGAGTTCGGTGCCCGCGATCTCGGTACGCAACGCGTTGAGCTCCTGGTAGTGGTCGACGGCGGAAGAACGCTGCGCCGCGACCAACTCCAGCACGAGGGCATGCAGGATCGTCAGCGGCGCGATGAGTTCGTTCGCGGCGCCGTCGGTCGAGTCGGGCAACGGCAGCAGGACGTCCGCCCGGGTTCCCCTGCCTTCGTCGGTGGCTTCGGTCAGCAGGACGCTGGTCGCGCCGACGCGATGGGCGTGGTCGAGGAGGATGCCGATCTCGCGGAACACCCGCAGCGGTGCGACGGCCACCACCGCATGCGCGGGCCGCAGCCGCAGCAGGTCGTCGGCGAGGCCGAACCCGGTCGCCGTCCAGGAGTCGGCCTCCTTCCCCACGCGCCGCAGGCTCAGCGCGAGGTGCTCGGCGACGGAGGCGCCGGGGCCGATGCCGTACACCCACACGTGCTCGGCCTCGTTGAGCGCTGCGACCGTGCGGCCCCACTCGTCGCTCTCGACGAGGGCGGGCACCTCGCCGAGGAGTGCGAGCCCGGCGTCGATCACCGGTTGCAGCACGCCGTGTTGCGCCGGGCGCAGCCGCTGCACCCGGTCGTCGAGGACCTGGGCGGGGTCGCGGCGACGGGCCAAGTGCTCGACGAGGCTGTGCTTGAGGTCGTTGAGCCCCTCGAAGCCGAGCTTGCGGGCCGTGCGGATCACTGTGGCGTCGCTGGTCCCGGTGGCCTCGCCGAGCTTCGCGGCCGAGGAGATGGCCGTTTCCTCGGGATGTCGTTGCAAGTAGTGGGCGACCGCCCGCTCTCCGGCGGAGAGCGTCGCGGAGCGATTGCGGATGCGGTGGCCCAGAGTCTCGCCGGCTGAAGAGTTCACGCGGGCCATTGTCTCCCCGGGGATGAAGTGTTTGCTACATCCATTGTTCGGCCGCGTCGTGAATGCTACGTTCCTTCGCGTCAAACGGCTCCCGACCTCTGCGGAGACAGTGATGAAGCCACGCCAGCAACCGAGCGTCGCCGTCATCGGCGTGGGCACGATGGGCAGCCAGGTCTTGCATACGCTCGCCGCCGCCGGCGTACCCGCCAGCGGGTTCGAGCAGTTCGACGTCGGCCACGAACGGGGTGCCGCGGGCGGAGAGACCCGTATCTTCCGCGTCGCCTACAAGGAAGGCGGCAGCTATGTGCCGTTGCTGCAAGAAGCACGGCGCGCCTGGGACCGGCTCGGCGAACAGGCCGGCGTGCGGCTGCTCGATCCGTGCGGGGCGCTGACCATCGGATCGGCCCAGGACCCCGATGTACGCACCGTCCTCGATGTCTCCGAGGAATGGGGACTCGACGTCGAGCGACTCGACCGGCGCGAGGCGGCGCGGCGCTTTCCGCAACACCGGCTCTTCGACGACGACTTGGTGCTGCTCGACCGGCAGGGTGGGCTGCTGCATCCGCGCCGCGCGGTGACCGAGACCGCCCTGCTCGCCCGGAAAGCCGGGGCGACGATCCATACCGGCCACACCGTCACCGACGTCGTCGACACCGCCACCGGTGTGGCCGTCCACTACCGCAGGGGCGACGAGGCCGGAGTCAGGGTCGAGAAGTACGACCAAGCGGTGGTGTGTACCGGCCCGTGGATCACGCGGAGCGTGCCGAGCCTGGCGCGCGAGGTCGACGTCCGCCGGGCGGTGCTGAGTTGGTTCGAGGCCGGACCGCGTTGGACTCCGGAACACTTCCCCGTGGGCATCCGCCGCAGCGGCGGGGAGAACGCCCTCTCCTTCTTCCCGGACGTCGGCGGCGGCGTGAAGATCAACCTGCATGTGCCGAAGTCCGCTGTGGACGATCCCGACCGGCTCGACCCGGTGGTGGAGCCGGAGTACCTCTCGCGGGTTTCCGCTGCGGTGTCGCGGTGCCTGGACGGCCTGCCGGCGCGGCCCGCCATGGTGCGCACCTTCATGGAGGGCTACACCGCGGACAACCACGGCATCATCGGCCGCGACCCGGAGCGGCCCAACGTCCTGATCATGGGCGGCTTTTCCGGACACGGCTTCAAGCTGGCGCCGGTGTTCGCCAGGTCCGCGGTGGACCTGCTGCTCACCGGCCGTACCGAGGTCCCCATCGACCGGCTGTCGCCGGCGCGGCTGGCCTGATCTCCGTCCCGAAGGGATTTCCATGCTACGCATCGGAGTCGACGTCGGCGGCACGTTCACCGACGTGACCGCTCTGGACGCGGCCACAGGCCGATTCCACATCCACAAGCTGCCTTCGACCACCGACGACCAGTCCGTCGCGGTCGCCGAGGGCATCCGTGAGGTACTGCGACACGCCGGTGCGGAACCCGGCGACGTCGAGTACCTGGGACACGGCACCACGGTCGCGACCAACACCGTGCTGGAGTCCGACGGCGCACTCACCACCCTGGTGACCACGGCGGGACTCCGCGACGTCCTGGAGATCGGCCGCCAGCAACGACCCGACCTGTACGACATGGACGCCGACAAGGCGCCGCCGCTGGTCCCGAGAGCGCTGGTGCACGCGGTCGTCGAGCGGATGTCGGCGGAGGGCAAGGTGCTCGTCCCCCTCGACGAGGACGACGTCGCCGCCGCGCTGGACGGGGTGGGCCAGGCGGAGCCCGAAGCGGTCGCGGTCTGCTTCCTGCACAGTTACCGCAACGCCGACCACGAACTGGAGGTCGCCGACCGGCTGCGGTCCGCCCTCCCGCGGGTCTACGTGTGCGCCTCCGCCGAAGTCGCGCCGGTCTTCCGGGAGTTCGAGCGGTTCTCGACCACCGTGGTCAACGCCTATGTCGGTCCGAAGATCAACCGCTACATGTCGCGGCTGGCCGAGCGGATTCGGGCGACCGGCGTGCCGGTCGAGCCAAGGGTGATCGGCTCCAGCGGCGGCATGATGTCGCTCGACTCGGTCAGTCGGCATCCCGTGACCACGTTGCTGTCCGGGCCCTCGGCCGGCGTCGTCGCGGCTTCGCACGTGGCGGGGCAGGCCGGGCTCAGCAACCTGATCACCTTCGACATGGGCGGCACCAGCACCGATGTCTGCCTCGTACGCGACGGGGGCGCGCTCGTCTCGTCGCAGCGCCGGATCAACCACCGCCCGGTCCGCACGCCTTCGTTGGACATCCACACGGTCGGTGCCGGAGGCGGCAGCGTGGCCCGGGTCGACCCGGGCGGGGCGCTGGAGGTCGGCCCGGGCAGCGCCGGTTCGCAGCCGGGCCCGGCCGCCTACGGACGGGGCGGCACCGAACCGACCGTCACCGACGCCAACGTCCTGCGCGGATGGCTGAACCCGGAGTTCATTCTCGGCGGTGAGCTCGCGGTGGACTACGCGGCTGCCGAGCGTGCCGTGGACGGCGTCGCCCGGGCGATGGAGGCCGACCGGTCGGTGGCCGCACGCGGTATCGGGCGGATCGCGGCCGCCAACATGGCCGGAGCGGTGCGCAAGGTCTCGGTGGAGGCGGGCGAGGACCCGCGCGGTTACGCCCTGGTCGCGTTCGGCGGTGCCGGCCCGCTGCACGCGGTCGAGGTCGCCCGCGAGGTGGGCATGAGCACCGTGCTCGTCCCGCCGAATCCGGGCACGCTGTGCGCGCTGGGGCTGCTCGTCACCGATATCCGCACGGAGTTCGCCAAGGCCGTGCTGGAGGACGCGGACGTGCGCGACCCCGACAAGCTCAACGAGATGCTGCACGAGGTGCACGCATCGGCTCGCGGCTGGCTGGCGTCCGAAGCGCCGTCCGGTGCGGATACGAAGATCACCGGCGAGGCGAAGCTGCGTTACGCGCGGCAGAACTTCGAGCTGTCGGTTCCGTTGCCGCAGCGTGTGATCGACGCCGCGCGGTTCGACTCCGACGCGGTGGCCGGGATCGTGGAGGCGTTCCACGAACAGCACACCAGGAGCTACGGCTTCGCGCACCGCGACGCCCGGGTGCAGATCGTGGAAGTGCAACTGACCGCGGCCGCGGTGGTCGACAAACCGGAACTGCCGGCCGTTCCCGAAGGCACCGAGCCGGGAGACGCGCTACTCGGCCGCCGCCGGGTCGACTTCGACGAGACAGGCCCTGTCGACACCCCGGTCTACGACCGCACCGGCCTGCGCGCGGGCACCGTGCTGCCGGGTCCCGCGATCGTCGAACAACTCGACACCACCACGGTCGTCACCCCGGCCGCCACCGCGCGCGTCGACCGCCACGGCAACCTCGTCATCGAAGTGGAGCAGCGATGAAGACCCTCGACCCCATCACCGTGCAGGTGATCGGCGCGTCCCTGGTGACGGCCGCCGAGGAGATGGGCGCGGTGCTGCGCCGGGCGAGCTACTCGACGAACATCAAGGAGCGCTCGGACTGTTCGACGGCGCTCTTCGACGAGCACGGCAGGTTGGTCGCGCAGGCCGAGAACATGCCGATCCACATGGGATCGATGACCGGCCTGATCGACTCGCTGGTGGCGTCCGGGCTGACGGTGCGGCCGGAGGACGTGTTCATCACCAACGACCCCTACCACGGCGGCGGTACCCATCTGCCGGACATCACCATGGTCAAGCCGGTCTTCGCCGACGGCGAGCTGATCGGCTACAGCGCCGACATCGCGCACCACTCCGACATCGGCGGCCGGGTCCCGGGCAGCAACGCCGGCGACTCGAACTCCCTCTTCCAGGAGGGCCTGCGCGTCCCGCTGGTCAAGTTCGCCACGGCGGACGGCGTGGAGCAGGCGCCGTTGGCCTTCGTCGAGCTGAACTCGCGGCTGCCGCAGGAGCGGCGCGGCGACATGCTCGCCCAACTGGCCGCCGTGGAAGTCGGGGAGCGCCGGCTGCGCGAGGTGCACCGGCGCTACGGTCGCGAGACGGTCCGGGCGGCCACCGCGCACCTCCTCGACCACTCACGCAAGCGGCTGGCGGCGGCGCTGCGCGAGGTCCCGGACGGTACTTACCGGTTCCACGACCTGATGGACCCCACCGAGGGCCCGGCCACCGAGATCGCGGTGGCGCTCACCGTCGACGGCGAACGCGTCGCGCTGGACTTCGCGGGTACCGGTCCGCAGTCGCCTGTGGGCATCAACGTGGTGCGCCCGGCGCTGGAAGCGACCGTCTACTACGCGCTGAAAGCGGTGCTGGACCCAGGAATCCCGCCCAACGGCGGCTTCTTCGACGCGGTGGAGATCGTCGCGCCGCCCGGCAGCATCGTCAATCCGGACGAGCCCGCGCCCGTCACCGCCCGTACCGACACCTGCCAGCGGGTGGCCGATGCGGTGCTCGGCGCGCTGGCTGCCGCGGTGCCGGAGCGGGTTCCGGCCGCGAGCCACAGCACCGTCACCTACGTGACGTTCTCCGGGGAGAGCGACGGGGACTACTTCGTCTACCCGGAGGTGGTCGCCGGGGGCGGCGGTGCCCGGCCGACGAAGGACGGGCTCGACGCCGTCCAGGTGCACATCACCAACTCCTCGAACCTGCCGATCGAGGCGCTGGAACAGGAGTACCCGCTGCTGGTCGACGTCTACGAACTGATCCCCGACTCCGGCGGCGCCGGCACCCATCGCGGCGGGCTCGGCGTGCGACGGGACGTGCGCGTCCTCGGTGACGGTGCGGAGTTCTCCGCGCACGCCGACCGTCAGGCGACCCGCCCGTGGGGCCTGCGCGGGGGTGGCGACGGCAGCCCGGGACGCTTCGTCGTCAACCCCGGCCGGGACGACGAGCACCGGTTGCCGGGCGGGCGCGTATCCGGCGTGCAGCTGCGCCAGGGCGACGTGCTCCGGGTGGAGAGCCCCGGCAGCGGAGGCTTCGGCGACCCGGCCTCGCGCAGCGCGGCGCAGGTGCGCGACGACCTGCGCAACGGGCTCGTCACCGAGCAGGCGGCGCGCGACCTCTACGGATTCCGGTCGGCCGACTGAGCAACTCCTGGCTCCACGGCGCTGATCGAACCCCGGTACCGACGATCGGAGTGTAGGCATGACCACCACATCGACTTCTCCCTCCCCACCCGCTGCCGACAAGTCCCTCGTGCGGCGGGTGACGTGGGCGACCTGGACCGGCTGGGGCCTGGACGGTTTCACCAACCAGATGTTCCCGCTCGCGCTCAGCGGGATCATCGCCGCTTTCGGACTCACCACGGCGCAGGGCGGGTTGGCCACCTCCTGCGCGCTCATCAGCTCGGCGTTCGGCGGCGTGGTCGGCGGCAGGCTGGCGGACCGCTTCGGCCGCGTCCGGATACTGGTGCTGGTGATCGGCGCGTACGCCCTCTTCACCGGCCTGACCGCCACCTCGCAGAACTTCGAGCAGCTCCTGCTGTGGCGCACGCTCGAAGGTTTCTTCTTCGGCGCCGAATGGCCGGTGGGCGCCGCCCTCATGGCGGAGTACGCGACGCCGGAGCGTCGGGGCAGGGCGCTGGCGTGGATCCAGTCCGCGTGGTCGGTGGGTTGGGCGGGCGCCAACCTCGCCTACCTGCTCAGCCATGCCTGGTTGCCGGACACGGTCGCGTGGCGGGTGATGTTCGTGACCGGCATCGTGCCCGCGCTGGCGGCTCTGCTGATCCGGCGGAAGCTGCGCGACGTGCCGACGGTCCGGGTGGAGCGGAAGCCCCGGCAGAAGGGGGCGTTCGCCGAGCTCTTCGCCCCGGGGCTGCGCAAGTACACCGTGTTGGGCACGCTGTTCGGGGCGACCGGACTGGCGAGCACGTATGCCATGCAGACCTGGATTCCGCTGTATCTCAAAGAAGACCGCGGACTCAGCGTCAGCGATACCGCCCTCTACATCTGGTTCATGATCGCCGGCAACTGGCTCGGCTACGTGCTCGGTGGCCGCCTGCACGACCGCATCGGGCGACGCTGGGCGTTCACGGTCTTCTACCTGGGGACGGCGGTGTTCGGGTTCCTGTTCATGGCGGTTCCGCTCGACGCCCCGTGGTACAACCTGCTCCTCGCGTTCGTGGTCGGCTTCTTCATATCGGCCCAGGCGTCTGGCAAGGGCGCCCTGTTCACCGAGTTGTTCCCGGCGCGCGTGCGGGGCACCGGTGCGGGCATCACCTACAACGTCGGCCGGGGTGTCGCGGCGTTCAGCCCCGCGCTCATCGGCTGGGCGGCGGCGGGGAGCGGACTGGGCACCGCCATCGTCACCGTGGTGGTGATCTGTACGGCGCTGACTCTGCTGTTCGTCTGGCTGCTGCCGGAGACCAAGGGCCGCGTCCTGGACTAGGAGACGGCCGCCGCTTCGCCGGGCGTAAGCCGACTTCCCTCAACGCGTCGGGCTGACGGGCGGGTGCGGTGCGCTCACCGCCCGGGCGCCGCGAGCGCCTGCCACCGGACGGCGGACGGTCGCACCCCGACCGCGCTCCGTCCCCGGGCGACCACCGCCGCCCCGCCCGCCCCCGGAGGTTATGTATCGTCGCGCCGGATGAGCACCCGCGCACCCGCGCGGGACGAGCAGCCAGGAAAGGACCCGCACGTGCAACGCTCCACACATCGCCGCGGCGGCCCCGGCGGCCCCGGACGCGGCGGCCACCGGGACCGTGCCGGGGAGCAGCCGAGGAGGGGGCCCCGCCGGGGGTTCGCGGAGGAGCTGGCCTCGCTCGACGGGGCGCAGTACGGCAGGTACAAGGGGCTCACCGGGGTGTGGGAGCTGCCGGAGGGACCTGCCGTCGAACTCGTCCGTGCCCAGTCCGATCCGTACGCGCCCCCGGCGCGGGTGGCGCTGCGCGTGCCCGCGGAGCTCGCCGGATTTCCTGAGGAGGCGTACGCGACGCCGGTGCGCCGCCGTGCGCTCGCCGCCTTCCTCGTGCGCCGGGTCGCGGCTGCCGTCAAGGGCGAGCGCGCGGTCCGTGTCGACGCCGGGGGCCAGGAGGTGCTCGCCCGGAGCTCCTGCGAGGTGACGACCGAGGGCGCGGTCGTGCTGCGGCTCGGGGTCGCGCTGCCGGGGCGGGGGCGGCGGATCGACGGGTACGAGGCCCGGCGGCTGTTCTGCGAGCTGCTTCCCCGGGTCGCCCGACGCGCCCTGGAGTACGAGGCGTTGGACGCGGGGAAGGTGCGCACCTTCCTGGAGACCGTCGAGGACTCCGACGCGCTGCGGCGGCTGCTCCCCGAGCGGGGGCTCGTCGCGTTCGTCGCCGACGGGGCCGTCCTGCCGCGCCGCAGCGGCGTCGACGACCGCCCGGCGCAGGGGTCGGGCGTCGTGCCGTTCTCCTCGCCCGACGGGTTGCGGGTGAGCGTCGAGCTGCCCAACGCGGGAGAGGTCACCGGCATGGGGGTGCCGGAGGGCGTCACCCTCGTCGTCGGCGGCGGGTTCCACGGCAAGTCGACGCTGCTGCGCGGGCTGGAGACCGGGATCTGGGACCATGTGCCGGGCGACGGACGGGAGTTGGTCGTCTCGCGCGCCGAGACGGTGAAGCTCCGCGCGGAGGACGGGCGGCGGGTGGAGCGCGTCGACGTCCACGCCTTCGTCGACCGGCTGCCCGACGGCTCCGACACCTCCGACTTCTCCACCGAGAACGCCTCGGGGTCCACCTCGCAGGCCGCCTCGCTCTGCGAGGCCGTCGAGGCGGGCGCGAAGGTACTTCTCATCGACGAGGACACGGCGGCGACCAACCTGATGATCCGCGACGCGCGGATGCAGGCGCTCGTCGCCAAGGACCGCGAGCCGTTGACGCCGCTCGTGGACACCGTCCGCTCGCTCCACCGCGACCACGGCGTCTCCACCGTCCTCGTGATGGGCGGCTCGGGCGACTACCTCGAAGTCGCCGACCGGGTCCTGATGCTGGACGCCTACCAGCCGTCGGACGTCACGGAACGGGCCCGCCAGGTGGCCGCCGCGCCCACGGGCCGCCACGCGGAGGCCGATTCCTTCCCCGGCGTCGTCCACCGGAGCCCCGACCCGCGGTCGCTCGACGCGACGGTGCGGGGCAAGTCCCGGATCAAGGCCCGCGGCGAGGACGTCCTCACCTTCGGCGACCACGAGGTCGACCTGCGCGCCGTCGAGCAGCTCGCCGACCCGCGGCAGGTCACCGGCGTCGGGCTGGCGCTCGAACTCCTCGTCCGGCGCGGCTGGTTGGACGGCGACCGCACCCTGTCGGAGGCCCTCGACCGCCTCGCGGAGGAGGTCGGCCCCGACGCCGGGGACTCGGGGCTCGGCCCGCTCCTCGGCGTCCGCGACGAGGACTTCGCCGTGCCGCGCCGGTTCGAGACGGCAGCCGCGCTCAACCGGGTCCGCGGGCTGCGGATGCTGCGGCCCGGCGACGCGGGGCGGACGGCACGGTGAGCGCCGCCGGCGCCCGTACGATCGAGGTCACCACCTGGTACCTGGAGCAGAACTCCGCCGAGGAGCTGGTGCCGGCGCGCCGACCGGACGAGCCGTCCCTCAGCATCGTCCGTGCCGAGGTCCCCAGCCCGGAGTTCAGCCGCTTCCTCTACACCGCGGTCGGTGGCGACGTCATGTGGACCGACCGCCTGCCGTGGCGGTACGCCGACTGGCGGACGCTGCTGGAGCGGCCGGGCGTCGAGACGTGGGTGGCGTACGTCGCGGGCACGCCGGCCGGATACATCGAGCTCGGCGCCGGCCCCCGAGCCGCCGTCGAGATCGACAACTTCGGCCTGGTGCCCTCCTTCCGCGGCCGGGGACTCGGGGGCCACCTGCTCTCCTTCGGCACCGCACGCGCCTGGGACCTCGCCGAGCGGTGGCCCGGCCGGGATCCGACCCGACGCGTCTGGCTCCACACGTGCAGCAAGGACGGCCCGTACGCGCTCACCAACTACCAGCGCCGCGGTTTCCGCCTCTACGACACCGCCGTCGGCGAGGAGCCCGCCGTGCCCAATCCCGGGTACTGGCCCGGGGCTTGAGTTGCCGATCGGTTCCGAGGCCACTGCCCCGGAACGCCTGCGTGCGTGCACGCATAGCCAGGAGGACCCGGTACCGGCCGACACGTCGAACCGGGCTCTCGGAGGCGGGGACGGGGGTACTTCATGGAGACAGGCAAGCGACGGACAGCGGGTGCGCCGGCTCCGGCATCCGCGCGAGCGGGGCGGCGAGTGCCGGTTGCCGCGGCAGCCGTACTCCTCGTCACGGGCGCAACGAACGTCGCGGCGTTGGTCTTTCCCGACATGCTCGACGCATTGCGCCGCGACCCCGACGCGCTCGTCGACGGCCAGTGGTGGCGTGTGCTGTCGCCGCTGCTCGTCCAGGCACCGCCATGGCAGGCGTTCCTCACCGTTCCGGCGATCGCCGCGCTCGGCGTCCCGGTCGAACGGCTCTTCGGCTCGCGGGCGATGCTCGCGCTGTACCTGATACCAGGGGCGGTCGGCGAAGCACTCGGCTACCTGTGGCAACCGCACGGCGCCGGGAACTCGGTGGCCGACCTCGGCCTGGCCGGGGCCCTCGTCGCCTGGCTGTTCCTCGCGGCCGGTGAGCGGAGCTGGCCGACGCCGCTACTCAACCGGGTCCGGATCTGGGGCGGCGCGGTCCTCGCGGGCAGCGTCGTGGACACCGTCCTCCGCGACATCCACGGCGTACCCACCCTCGTCGGCGCGGCCCTCGGCGCGGCCCTACTGAGACGCCACCGACCTCACGCCTGACACCTCATACCTCCGTACCGACGATCCGCCGTCATGTCGCGTGCTGACGCCGGTAGTTCGTGACGAGGCTCCTCCAGGTGGCGTGTACGGTCTGCCGCCCGACCCGCGTGTCCTGGTTCTGCGCCGGGAGGACCGGGTACCGCGTCCAGCGATCGTGCAGCACGGGACGATCGCGCCCCTGTGCGCCACCCGGTAGACCGTCGCCTCGGGACACCCAGCCCGCGTCCTCACGCCGCCCGTGCAACCCGGGGCACTCCGGCCGCCCGTCGGGACCTGAAGACCAACCCATTGCCCCTCTGAGGCGTATCCGGGTCACCCGGCGTGCACGTGTCCGCGCACCACCCCCGCGGAAGTCTCCGCCCCGGACCCTGCCGTGGACGGACGGAGTGGCGACGTCCGGGCGCACCGCTCACAGTCGCACGCCAACGCGCCGTGCAGCCACACCAGTTCAACCCCGATCCTCCTCCGCACGAGCCCGCTCCTTTCCTGACCGATCGGTCAGGTATGGTGGGGCGCATGGCACGTCCTCCCTCCGGCCTGCGTGGTCACATCCTGGAGTCCGCGCGGGGCCTCTTCGCCGAGCACGGCTTCAAGGGCACGTCGCTCCACGACATCGCCGTGGGCGCCGACTGCTCCAAGTCCGCGCTGCTGTACCACTTCGCGGGCAAGGAGGCGATCCTCACCGAAGTCCTCACCGGGCCGGCGGAGGCACTCGCCGCGCTCGGCAGGACGCTCGGGCGGCTCGAAGGCGAAGAGGCGCAGGAGGCGGCCGTGACGGGGTTCGTCGACCTGGCCCTGTCGTTCTCCAGCGAGGTGAAGATCATCTTCGCCGAGCTGCCGGAGATGCTCGGCCATCCCGTGCTCGCCGTCGTCCCGCAGGCCGTCGACGACCTGGCGACCGCGCTCGCCGGGGGCGCACGCGAGCCGGACGCGCAGATCGCCGCCTGGATGGTGATCGGCGGAACCGCCGTCACGACCGCCCAGTACGCGCACACCGAGGAGGGCGCGCTCCGCTCCTCGATGGTCGAGGGAGCCCTGCGTCTCCTCGGCCACAGGTCCCCCTGACAGAAACCGCACCGACAACCGACGCCCCACGCAACAGAAATGACGCCCTATGGCCATCCTGCTCTACCGGCTCGGCCGGTTCTCCTTCCGCCGCCGCGGACGCGTCGTCGCCATGTGGCTGGTCCTGCTCGCTCTGCTCGGCTCGGCCGCCGCGGCCTTCAGCGGCCCCACCTCCAACAGCTTCTCGATCCCCGGCACCGAGTCCCAGAAGGCGATGGACTCGCTCGCCGAGGAGTTCCCCGAGGCGAGCGGCGCGACCGGGACGATCGTCGTCGCCGCGCCCGAGGGCGAGAGACTGACCCCGGCCGCCGTCGGCCCCGTGACGAAGGAGGCCGCCGACGTCCCGGGCGTCGTCGGGGCCGTCGACCCGTTCGAGGCGAAGAGCGTCTCGCAGGACGGCCGATACGCCCTCGTCCAGGTGCAGTTCGACAGCAAGGCCGACGAGGTCACCGACGACCAGCGCGCCGCGTACGAGCAGGCCGGTGCCGACGCGGACGGGCTCCGGGTGGAGCACGGCGGCGAGGTCATGCAGGCGGTGCCGGAGATCGGTTCGACCGAGGCGATCGGTGTGGGGGTCGCGGCGCTCGTCCTCGTGCTCACCTTCGGCTCGCTCGTGGCCGCCGGGATGACGCTGCTCAACGCCCTCGTCGGCGTGGGGGCCGGCATAGCCGGGCTCTTCGCGCTCAGCGGCGTCGTCGAGATGAACTCGACGGCGCCGATTCTTGCGCTGATGCTGGGGCTCGCCGTCGGGATCGACTACTCGCTCTTCATCACCTCCCGCTACCGGCAGCACCTCTCGCAGGGCATGGAGCCGGAGGACGCGGCCGGGCGCGCTACCGGGACGGCGGGTTCGGCCGTCGTCTTCGCCGGCGCCACCGTGGTGATCGCACTCGCGGGGCTCGCCGTCGCCGGCGTCCCCTTCCTCACCGTGATGGGTCTCGCCGCCGCGGGGACCGTCGCGCTCGCCGTCCTCGTCGCCCTCACGCTGCTGCCCGCGGTGCTCGGCTTCGCCGGTCGCCGGGTGCTGCCGCGCAGGCGGGCGGGGCGCGAGGGCGCGGAGACCCCGGAGGCCGCCGAGAACCGCCTCGGCTTCCGGTGGGGCCGCGCCGTGGCGAAGGTGCGGGTGCCGCTGCTGGTCGTCGCCGCGCTCGGCCTCGGAGCGCTCGCCTCACCCGTCACCGACATGCGCCTCGCCCTGCCCGACGCGGGCACGGCGGCCGAAGGTTCGGCGGCGCGCGAGGCGTACGACCTGACGACCGAGGGCTTCGGCGAGGGCTTCAACGGCCGCCTCGCCGTCGTCGTCTCCGGCGACGACGCGCAGGCGACGGGCGCGGCCACCAAGCAGACCGCGGCGCTCGTCGCGAAGACCGACGGCGTGCTCACCGTCGCCCCGCCGCAGACGAGCAAGGACGGCACCACCGCGCTGCTCGGCGTGATACCGAAGACGGGCCCGTCGGCGGCCGAGACCGAGGAGACCGTCCACTCGATCCGGGACCGGGTCGCGACGGTCGAGGGCGCCACCGTGTCGCTCACGGGTGCGACCGCGCTGGGCATCGACGTGTCGGAGAAGCTCGCCGACGCGCTGCCCGTGTACCTCGTGCTCGTCGCCGGGCTCTCCGTGCTGCTGCTGATGCTCGTCTTCCGCTCGATCCTGGTGCCGCTCAAGGCGGCGCTCGGCTTCCTGCTGACGGTGGGCGCCACCTTCGGCATCACGGTGGCGATCTTCCAACAGGGCCATCTCGCGGGGCTCGTGGGCGTCGACACCCCGGGGCCGCTCGTCAGCTTCCTGCCGATCCTGCTGATCGGCATCCTCTTCGGACTCGCCATGGACTACGAAGTCTTCCTCGTCTCGCGGATGCGGGAGGACTTCGTGCACGGCGTCGACGCGCGGCGGGCAGTCGTCAGCGGCGTGGGGCACAACGCCCGGGTGGTGAGCGCCGCGGCGGTGATCATGACCTCGGTCTTCGGCGGGTTCGTGCTCATGGAGGACCCGATCATCAAGTCGGTCGGCTTCGCGCTCGCCATCGGCGTGGTGGTCGACGCCTTCGTCGTCCGCATGGCGCTGGTGCCGGCCGTGATGCACCTGCTGGGGCGCGCGGCGTGGTGGCTGCCCCGTCCGCTTCAGCGTGCCCTTCCCAACCTCGACGTCGAAGGGGAGCGGTTGCAGCAGAAGCTTCCGGAACAGCGGTCGGAGGGGGAACTCACCAACGTGTGAGGTGAGTTGACCGCTACTCGCGAACGAGCCCCGTCCCGGCGTCGCTTGCCGGGGCGGGGCTCGTCGTTGTCCGGATGCGGTTACTCGAACTCGCCTGCCGTGACGCCCGCGACGAAAGCGCTCCAGCCCGCGGCGGGCACGGTCAGCTCGCCGCCGTTGCGGTCCTTCGAGTCGCGCGCGGAGACGGTGGACGACATTGTGCGCACCTCCACACATGCCTGTTCGTGGCCGGAAAAGCTCGACTTGAACCAGTCAGTGTTGTTCTTCATGTGTTCCCACCATGTCGGCGACGAGCCTTGCGGAAGCCGACTCGTCGAGGCTTGCGGTCCAGATGTTGTCAAACGCTGCGGCGTAGCTTGCTACCTCCGCCTCCTTGTCGAGGTAGAGGGCACCAGTGAAGCCCTCGACGTACACCGTCGGCGGCTCCTCCCTCCCGACACCCTCGGGGAAGCGCAAGAGGATGAACGGGCCGGTGACCATGCCGCGATGCATGGGGGATGCGAAGGGCACGACACGAATCGTGACATTGGGCAGTCCAGTTGCCCAAAGCAAGTGACGTAGCTGGCCATCCATGACATCATGCCCACCCACCGGACGCCTCAGCGTTGCCTCACTCAGAACCGCCCGCAGATGAGGGGCAGTTGAGCCGCGCGTGAGCATGGCTTGACGCTCAATACGGAGTCGAACCCTACGGTCGACTTCGGTATCTGACCGGTCCCGGTGCCCACTCACGATCGCACGGGCGTACCCCTCCGTCTGGAGCAAACCCGGCACGAGTTCTGCTTCGTACCAGCACAGATCCGAAGCCGCCGCCTCCAATCCCATATACACGTCGAAGTACTCCGGGATGACATCCCCGTACGAGTGCCACCACCCCTGCGCCTTGGTCTCTTTCGCCAACCCCATGAGCGCACGGCGCAGTTCGGCCGGAGCACCGTAAACGCGGCACATCGTTTCCACGTCGTGGCTGCGCATCGAACTCTGCCCCGTCTCGATGCGCCACATCTTCACCTCCGACCATTCCAGCTCAACGGCGGCAGCACGCACCGTGAACCCCGCCCTGCCCCTCAAATCGCGCAGGTAGCGGCCGAGTTGACGGCGCGGCACGGTCGACCCTGTACGTGATCCCATGACATCCCCTTCCCGCCCGTCCTTCAAGATGAAGGACTTTTCCCTTTCTCCGTGAAGGAGCAAAGCCCTTCACTTTCGGCACTGTTGGGCTCAGCTCCGAGTGCCGCGTTCTGAAACCTTGCCCTCGCTTCGTCGGCAGTGCACGGTGAACACATCGATCGCCCTCGGTAATCGCCTCGCGACACCGAGTCCACCATTCTGCCTACTCGGGGTGACACCGCATGCCCAAATCCAGGTACCGCTTCCGCCAGTTCGCCCTCACCCGTGACGAGGAACCCGACGCAGAGCCGCACGCGTACGCGATGCAGTGCGCCGTGTGCTCCGAGAGCGGCCCGTGGAGCGAGGACGCGATCCGGGCGCACGACTGGCCTCCGGCCCATCTGCGGTCGCATCCCCAGCACTTGGCCTACCGCGAGTACGTCACGCGCCCCTACCGCGCCGTCCCCGGAGCCTGGCGGTGAGCGGCAGCGCGCCCGGCAAGCCCGCGCCCGAGCCCGAGCCGCAACCCGAGCCCAAGCAGACCCCGTGCAGGCACCCCGCCCTCACCAGCGACGGCAAACGCTGCGCCGCCTGCGGAACCCGCATCTACCTCTAGGACCCCCATGCTGCTCAAGGGCTGGTACGAACTCCCCTCCGGGCTGGGCCCGTTCGACCTCAAACGCGGCGACCGCGTCCTGCACGGCGGCCGCTGGACCACCGTCGTCGACCTCTACTCCCCCGGCAACACCGGCCGCGGCCGCGTCCTCCACCTCGAAGACGGCCGCCTCACCCTCCTCCGCCAGGACGAACGCCTCCCCACCGCCCGGCGCACGCCGCACCCCTGAGAACTCCGCCCGGACACGGCGCCCCGTCCCGCACCCGAGCGGAAACCCCCGCCCCGCCGCACCGTCAGGACAGGCACCCGCGGCGGGGCGGGCCCATAACGCGCGAAGTGCACAAACCAGACACCGTCAGGCCGTGCGTCGCCGCTCCCTGCCCCTGTGAGCGCAGAACCTCCCGCCTGCCCGGGCAACCAGAACGAGAGGCAGCCGCACACCGACGGACCGAGCGCTGCCAACTCCCCTGCGCACAGCGCACGTTCACGGCCATCCCAAAAAGCAAGACACGACTGTCCACATCACGGACAACAGTGGACTGCCCTTCAACGCCCGTGCGACGCTTCCTCCATGTCACGCGCTGGAATCTCCTTGGTGAGTCGACGCCACGTCGACTTCGGACGCATGTCCAGCGCCATCTGTCGGGCGGGCTGACAGTCCCAGCACCGCCGCCCCGCCGAACCGCCCCCGCCGCGGCCGGTTCGCCACCACTTCCTGTCAACTCCCCCTGACCAGGGACCACTTGTGCGCCCATGCGCGGGTCCGGGCAGGCCGGGAGTCCGTCTGCGCCTGCCCGAAGGACCGCTCCATGGCCGACACCGCTGACACCCACGCGCGCCAAACGCCCGCCGCCCCCCGCCGCAAGACAGGACGCCACCGCGGGGAGGGCCAGTGGGCTGCCGGGCACCTCACCCCCCTCAACGGCAACGAGCAGAACAAGAAGGACGACGACGGTCTCAATGTGCGGACACGCATTGAGACGATCTACGCGCACGGCGGCTTCCAGTCGATCGACGGCGCCGACCTCCGCGGCCGGATGCGCTGGTGGGGCCTGTACACCCAGCGCAAGCCGGGCGTCTCGGGCGGCAAGACGGCGATCCTCGAACCCGAGGAGCTGGAGGACGAGTACTTCATGCTCCGGGTCCGCATCGACGGCGGACGCCTCACCACCGAGCAACTCCGCACCGTCGGCGACGTGTCGCAGGAGTTCGCACGCGGCACCGCCGACCTCACCGACCGGCAGAACATCCAGTTCCACTGGATTCGCGTCGAGGACGTGCCCGAGATCTGGCGCCGCCTGGAGAGCGTGGGCCTCTCGACGACCGAGGCCTGCGGCGACACCCCGCGCGTCGTCCTCGGCTCCCCCGTCGCCGGCATCGCGGCCGACGAGATCATCGACGGCAGCCCCGCCGTCGAGGAGATCAACCGGCGGGTGGTCGGCAACCCCGCATACTCCAACCTGCCGCGGAAGTTCAAGACGGCCGTCTCCGGCTCGCCCCTGCTCGACGTCGCCCACGAGATCAACGACGTCTCGTTCGTCGGCGTCGAACACCCGGAGCACGGCCCCGGGTTCGACCTCTGGGTCGGCGGCGGGCTCTCCACCAACCCCAAGATCGGCGTGCGGCTCGGCGCGTGGGTCCCGCTGGAGGACGTCGCCGACGTCCACGAGGGCGTCGTCGCCCTCTTCCGCGACTACGGCTACCGCCGGCTGCGCACCCGCGCACGGCTGAAGTTCCTCGTCGCCGACTGGGGCCCCGAGCGGTTCCGCGAGGTGCTGGAGGACGAGTACCTCCGGCGGAAGCTCGCCGACGGACCGGCGCCCGAGGAGCCCGTCCAGCGCTGGCGCGACCACGTCGGCGTCCACCGGCAGCGCGACGGCCGCTACTACGTCGGCTTCGCGCCGCGCGTCGGACGGGTCGACGGGGCGACGCTCAGCAAGGTCGCCGACCTCGCCGAGGCGCACGGCTCGCAGCGGGTGCGGAGCACCGTCGAGCAGAAGATGGTCGTCCTCGACGTCCCGGAGGAGCAGGTCGAGCCGCTGCGCGAGGCGCTCTCCGCGCTCGACCTCACCACCTCCCCCTCCGTCTTCCGCCGCGGCACCATGGCCTGCACCGGCATCGAGTTCTGCAAGCTCGCCATCGTCGAGACGAAGGGCCGCGGCTCCTCGCTCATCGACGAACTGGAGCGCAGGCTCCCGGAGTTCGACGAGCCGCTCACCATCAACCTCAACGGATGCCCCAACTCCTGCGCCCGCATCCAGACCGCCGACATCGGCCTCAAGGGCCAGCTCGTCACCGACGCCGAGGGCAACCAGGTCGCCGGGTACCAGGTGCATCTGGGCGGCTCCCTCGGCATGGAACCCGGGTTCGGGCGGAAGGTCCGCGGCCTGAAGGTGACCGCCGAGGAACTCCCCGACTACGTGGAGCGGGTGCTCCGCGCCTACCTGGCGGAGCGCACCGAGGGCGAGCGGTTCGCGCAGTGGGCGGCGCGCGCCGAGGAAGGAGCCCTCAAGTGAGCGGCCGCGCAGCACCGTTCTACTGCCCGTACTGCGGCGACGAGGACCTGCGCCCCTCCGAGGAGGGGACGGCGAAGGGCAAGGGCGCGGCGTGGGAGTGCGCCGCGTGCAACCGGGCCTTCGCGCTCTCGTTCCTCGGACTGCTCGCCGGCGGCCTGCCGTCGGCGCACACGGAAGGAGGCGATCCGTCGTGACCGCCGTACGCACAGCGGAGGACCTGGAGAAGCTCGCCGAGGGCGCGGGCCGCGACCTGGAGGAGGCGTCGGCGCCGGAGATCCTCCAGTGGGCCGCCGAGACCTTCGGGGACCGCTTCTGCGTCACCTCCTCGATGGAGGACGCCGTCGTGGCCCACCTCGCCTCGCGCGCCAGGCCGGGCGTCGACGTCGTCTTCCTCGACACCGGCTACCACTTCCCCGAGACGCTCGGCACCCGGGACGCCGTCGACGCGGTGCTGGACGTCAACGTCGTCACCCTCACCCCGCGCCAGACCGTCGCCCAGCAGGACGCCCAGTACGGCCCGAAGCTCCACGACCGCGACCCGGACCTGTGCTGCACGCTGCGGAAGGTGCAGCCGCTCGAGGCGGGGCTCGCCGGGTACGACGCGTGGGCCACGGGGCTGCGCAGGGACGAGTCGCCGACGCGCGCGGGGACGCCCGTCGTCGGCTGGGACCCGAAGCGGCAGAAGGTGAAGGTCTCCCCCATCGCCCGCTGGAGCGCCGACGACGTCGCGCAGTACGTCGCCGCGCACGGCGTCCTCACCAACCCGCTCCTCGACGACGGCTACGCCTCGGTCGGCTGCGCCCCCTGCACCCGCCGGGTGCTCGCGGGCGAGGACGCACGCGCCGGGCGCTGGTCGGGGACCGGCAAGACCGAGTGCGGGCTCCACCTGTGAGCGCGGGCCAGGACACCGCGGCGCGCCAACGCGTGGGCGCCACCGTCTGGTTGACGGGTCTGCCCAGCGCGGGCAAGACCACGCTCGCGCAGGCCCTCGCCGCGCGTCTCACCGCGCGGGGCCGCAGGACGGAGGTCCTCGACGGCGACGAGATCCGCACCTTCCTCTCCGCGGGGCTCGGCTTCTCGCGCGAGGACCGGGACACCAACGTCCAGCGGATCGGCTTCGTCTCACGACTGCTCGCCGCGCACGGGGTCACCGTCCTCGTCCCGGTGATCGCGCCGTACGAGGCGAGCCGCGAGGCGGTCCGCAAGCGCCACGAGGCCGAGGGCACGGAGTACGTGGAGGTCCACGTCGCCACCCCCGTCGACGTCTGCTCGCAGCGGGACGTCAAGGGCCTCTACGCACGCCAGGCCGCCGGCGAGATCACCGGGCTCACCGGCGTCGACGACCCGTACGAGCCGCCGAGCGCGCCCGATCTGCGCATCGAGACGCACGGCCGGAGCGTCGAGGAGTCGGCGGCGCAGCTCCACGCGCTGCTGCGGGAGCGGGGGTTGGCGTGAGCGAACGGGCAGTGGAAGCAACCGGAACACCAGGAAGGGGCACGGCGTGACGACGGCCACCACACCGCTGGAGTCGAGCGGACCCGGCGCGGGCGGAAGCGGCTACGCACTGACGCACCTGGAGGCGCTGGAGTCGGAGGCGGTGCACATCTTCCGCGAGGTCGCGGGGGAGTTCGAGCGCCCGGTGATCCTCTTCTCCGGAGGCAAGGACTCCATCGTCATGCTCCACCTGGCGCTGAAGGCGTTCCGGCCGGCCGCGGTGCCGTTCGGGCTGCTCCACGTGGACACCGGGCACAACTTCCCCGAGGTGCTGGAGTACCGCGACCGCACGGTGGCGCGCCACGGGCTGCGGCTGCACGTCGCCAGCGTCCAGGAGTACCTGGACCGCGGGGAGTTGAAGGAGCGCCCCGACGGCACGCGCAACCCGCTCCAGACGCGTCCGCTCCTCGACGCCATCGCGCGGAACCGCTTCGACGCCGTCTTCGGCGGCGGGCGGCGGGACGAGGAGAAGGCGCGCGCCAAGGAACGCGTCTTCTCGCTCCGCGACGAGTTCGGCGGCTGGGACCCGCGGCGGCAGCGCCCCGAACTGTGGCAGCTCTACAACGGGCGGCACGCGCCGGGCGAGCACGTCCGCGTCTTCCCGCTGTCGAACTGGACGGAGCTCGACGTCTGGCAGTACATCGCGCGGGAGGGGATCGAACTCCCCGCGATCTACTACGCGCACGAGCGGGAGGTCTTCGCGCGCAGCGGCATGTGGCTGGCGCCCGGCGAGTGGGGCGGGCCCGGGGAGGGCGAGCCCGCCGAACGCCGGCGGGTGCGCTACCGCACCGTCGGCGACATGTCCTGCACGGGCGCGGTCGACTCGGACGCCGACACGCTGGAGAAGGTGATCGCGGAGATCGCCGCGTCCCGGCTCACCGAGCGCGGCGCCACCCGCGCCGACGACAAGCTCTCCGAGGCGGCGATGGAAGACCGCAAGCGCGAAGGGTACTTCTGATGTCCACACCCGCATCCGCCGAAGAGCGGGACGCCGTACCGGCCGAGACGGAGCTGCTGCGGTTCGCCACGGCCGGCTCGGTCGACGACGGCAAGTCGACACTGGTCGGGCGGCTCCTCCACGACTCCAAGTCGGTCCTCGCCGACCAGTTGGAGGCCGTCGAGTCCGCGTCCCGCAACAGGGGGCAGGAAGCGCCCGACCTCGCCCTCCTCACCGACGGGCTGCGCGCCGAGCGCGAGCAGGGCATCACCATCGACGTCGCGTACCGCTACTTCGCCACCCCGCGGCGCCGGTTCGTCCTCGCCGACACCCCGGGGCACGTGCAGTACACGCGGAACATGGTGACGGGCGCCTCCACGGCCGAGCTCGCCGTCGTCCTCGTCGACGCGCGCAACGGCGTCGTCGAGCAGACGCGCAGGCACGCCGCGGTCGCCGCGCTGCTGCGGGTGCCGCACGTCGTCCTCGCCGTCAACAAGATGGACCTCGTCGACTACGCGGAGCCCGTGTTCGCCGCCATCGCCGAGGAGTTCACCGCGTACGCGGCCTCGCTCGGCGTCCCGGAGACCACGGCCGTCCCCATCTCGGCGCTGGAGGGCGACAACGTGGTGGTGGCCTCGGCCCACATGGACTGGTACGGCGGCCCGACCGTCCTGGAGCACCTGGAGACCGTCCGGGTCGACCGCGATCCGAGCGACGACCCGGCGCGCTTCCCCGTCCAGTACGTGATCCGCCCGCAGACCGCCGAACACCCCGACTACCGCGGCTACGCGGGCCAGGTCGCCTCCGGCGTGCTCCGCACCGGGCAGCGCGTCGCGGTGCTGCCGTCCGGCCGGACCAGCACCGTCGCGGGGATCGACGTGCTCGGGCGGGAGGTGGACGAGGCGTGGGCGCCGCAGTCGGTGACCGTGCGGCTTGCGGACGAACTCGACGTCTCGCGGGGCGACATGATCGTGCCGGTGGACGCCGCGGTGGGCGCCGTGCAGGACGTCGAGGCGACCGTCTGCCACCTGGACGACGAGCCGCTGCGCCCCGGCGACCGCGTCCTGCTCAAGCACACGACGCGCACCGTGAAGGCGCTCGTCAAGCGGATCCCCTCGCGGCTCACCCTCGACGACCTCTCGCCGCACCCCGAGCCGGAGGCGCTGGAGGCGAACGACATCGGACGCGTCGTGCTGCGCACCTCCGAGCCGCTGCCGCTCGACCCGTACGCGGACTCGCGGCGCACCGGCTCCTTCCTCCTCGTCGACCCGGCCGACGGCACGACCCGCACCGCGGGGATGGCCGGCGACCCGTTCGCCGGGTCCGCCGGCGACACCTCCCCGAGCCCCCGACGGGACGACGACGGCTGGGACTTCTGAGATGAGCGCGGCGGGAGAGGTCTTCTCGACCTTCGACAAGACGGGCGGCCGCATCGGCAGCGGCGCGCTCGGCAGCGGCCAGGGCGGCGTGGGGCGATGTGCGCGCTGAAGCGCCCGTCCCGTACGTCCCGTTCCCTTTTGTCACGCACCGAGAGGACCACTCCGTGGCCACCCAACTCCTGTCCGGGCTCCGCTCCCCCCGCCGCCGCAGACTGCTGATCCCGCTCGCCGTGCTGCCGCTCGCCCTCACCGCCTGCGGGTACGGCTCGCAGGCGGCCGACGACTCCGCCGACGGAAAGGCGGCGGGCGGCGAGAAGGTCGGCGGCCTCGACGAAGTGAAGATCGGCTACTTTCCCAACGTCACCCACGCCACCCCGCTCGTCGGGCTCGGCGGGGACGGGCGGATCGCCGAGGAGCTCGGCGGCACCAAGGTCTCGACGCAGGTCTTCAACGCGGGACCCTCCGCGATCGAGGCGCTCAACGCCAAAGCCGTCGACATGACGTGGGTCGGCCCCTCGCCCTCGATCAACGGCTACGTGAAGTCGGGCGGGAAGAACCTGCGGATCGTCTCGGGGGCGACGTCGGGGGGCGCGTCGCTCGTCGTCGACCCGAAGAAGGTCTCCTCGCTCGGCGACCTCGAGGGCAAGAAGATCGCCACGCCGCAGCTCGGCAACACCCAGGACGTGGCGCTCCTCGACTACCTCCGCCGCAAGGGCATCGACGTCAAGGCCGAGACGGGCGAGGGCGACACGCAGGTGCTCCGGCAGGACAACAAGGAGATCCCGACCACCTTCCAGCAGGGCGGCATCGACGGCGCCTGGGTGCCGGAGCCGACCGCGTCGAGCGTCGTGGAGCGCGGCGGCAAGGTCCTCCTCGACGAGCGGAAGCTGTGGGAGGACGGGCAGTTCGTCGTCACCAACCTCGTGGTGCGCCAGGACTTCCTCAAGCGGCACCCGGAGGTCGTCGAAGCCGTGCTCCGCGGGTCCGTGCGCACCAACGCGTGGATCGGGAAGCACCCCGGGAAGGCGAAGGAGCGGATCAACTCCGCGCTGGAGCGGGACGCGGGGAAGCCGCTGCCGAAGAAGGTCCTCGCATCGGCCTTCGAGAAGATCGACGTCACCGACGACCCGCTCGCCTCCACCCTCCGGGACCAGGCCGACCACGCCGTGCGCGCGGGGCTGCTGAAGAAGCCGGACCTGAAGGGCATCTACGAACTCGGCCCCCTCAACGAGGTGCTCGAGTCGGAGGGCGCGGAACCGGTCGACGACGCCGGACTCGGCAACTGACGTACGACGCGGGGCGGTTCACGCACGAACCGCCGCGTCCCCCACGCACACCCCACGGGAGGTGACAGCGATGCCCACCACTCTCAGCGCACAGGACCCGGAGGCCGCGGCGCGGCCCCGGGCCGGAGACCAGCAGGACCGGCAGCGACAGGCAGGCTACGCGGCACAACTCGACGGCGTCTCCAAGTCCTTCGGACGGCCGGGGGCGCGGCAGCAGGTGCTCGACGGGATCTCGCTCGACGTCGCGCCGGGCGAGTTCGTCACGCTCCTCGGCGCCTCCGGCTGCGGCAAGTCCACGCTCCTCAACCTCGTCGCCGACCTGGAGTCGCCGACCGAGGGCACGATCGACGTGCCGGGCGGACGCCCGGCGCTGATGTTCCAGGAGCACGCCCTCTTCCCGTGGCTCACTGCGGGACGCAACATCGAGCTGGCGCTGCGGATGCGCGGCGTACCGAAGGCGGAGCGCAGGCAGGAGGCCGAGCGCCTGCTTACGCTGGTGCGGCTCACGGGCGCGTACGGCAAGCGCGTCCACGAGCTCTCCGGCGGCATGCGGCAGCGCGTCGCGCTGGCGCGCGCCCTCGCGCAGGACAGCCAACTGCTGCTGATGGACGAGCCGTTCGCCGCGCTCGACGCGATCACGCGGGACGTGCTCCACGAGGAGCTCACCCGGGTGTGGGCCGAGACCGAGGTCTCGGTGCTCTTCGTCACGCACAACGTGCGGGAGGCGGTGCGCCTCGCCGAGCGGGTGGTCCTGCTCTCCTCCCGGCCGGGGCGGATCGCGCGGGAATGGCGGGTCGGCATCCCGCAGCCGCGGCGGATCGAGGACGCCGAGGTCTCCGGGCTCTCCGTGGAGATCACCGAGGAGCTGCGGGGGGAGATCCGCCGACATGGCCGGCACTGAGACCGAGAGGCCGCCGGAGAGCGGAGCCTCCCCCGCCGGCGGGGCACAGAAGCGCGACGGGGCGCAGGGGCGCGACGACGCGGCCGAACTCGCCGGCCTGGAGGCGGGACTCGACGCGCTCGACACCCGCGCCCAGGCCCGCATCCCGCTCGCCCGCACCCTGCGCGAGAAGGCGCTCCCTCCTGCCGTCGCCGTCGTACTGGTGCTGGCGCTCTGGCAGTCGGCGTTCGCGCTGGAGCTGAAGCCCGACTACCAGCTCCCGAGCCCGCTGATGGTCTGGGACGCGCTCGCCGAGGAGTGGTACAAGGGCACCATCCTCGGGGTCGTCTGGCAGTCGGTCTCCCGGGGCGCGCTCGGCTTCCTCGTCGCGCTCGTCGTGGCGACGCCGCTCGGGCTGCTGGTGGCGCGGGTCAAGGTGGTGCGCGCGGCGATCGGCCCCGTGCTCTCGGGGCTCCAGTCGCTGCCGTCGGTCGCCTGGGTGCCGGCCGCGATCATCTGGTTCGGGCTCACCGACGCGACGATCTACGCCGTCGTGCTCCTCGGTGCCGTGCCGTCCATCGCCAACGGCCTGGTGGCGGGCGTCGACCGCGTCCAACCGCTCCACCTGCGGGCCGGGAAGGTGATCGGGGCCACCGGGCTGCGCGGAGTGCGGCACGTGCTGCTGCCCGCCGCGCTGCCGGGGTACGTCTCCGGGCTCAAACAGGGCTGGGCGTTCTCCTGGCGGTCCCTGATGGCGGCCGAACTCATCGCCATATCGCCGGAGTTGGGCGTCGGCCTCGGCCAACTGCTGGAGACGGGGCGGGTCTACCAGGACATGCCGCTGGTCCTCGGCGCGATCCTCCTCATCCTCCTCGTCGGCATCGGCATCGAACTGCTCCTCTTCGCCCCGATGGAGCGCCGTGTGCTCCGCAACCGCGGGCTGCTCGCCGCCCGCTAGCCGTCCGTACCGTCGATCCGGCAGGTTCCGATGTTCCACGCACGCGTACCCGCGGGGTCTTCCCCTGCGCTGCTCCTCACCGCGCACGGCAGCCGCGACCGGCGGCACGCCGAGACCGTCGCGGCGATCCGTGCGGGGGTCGCCGCGGCCCTGCCCGGAGTGCGCGTCGAGGCCGCCTTCCTCGACTTCGACGCGCCCACGGTCCACGGCGCACTGGCGCGCCTCCACGGGGACGGGGTGCGCCGCGCCGTCGCCGTCCCGCTGCTGCTCTCGCACGCCTTCCACGCCAAGCACGACCTGCCTGCCGTACTGGCGGAGGCGGCCGCGGAGCTGCCGGGGCTCGCCGTCCGCCAGGCCGGCGTGCTCGGGCCCGACCCGCTCCTCCTCGACGGGCTCGAACGGCGGCTCGCCCAGGCCGGGTCGGGCGCGCCGCGGCTCGGTGAGGAGCGCGCGGAGACCGGCGTCGTGCTGGCGGCCGCCGGCTCCACCGACCCGGAGGCGAACGCGGTGCTCGTGGAAACCGCGCGGGAGTGGGAGCGCACCACAGGGTGGTGCGCGGTGCGTCCCGCGTTCGCCTCCGCCACGCCCCCGCGCACCGCGGACGCGGTGCGCGCGCTGCGCGCCGACGGGGCGCGGCGGGGCGCCG
>NZ_AJTQ01000199.1 GCF_000262345.1 Streptomyces xiaopingdaonensis
CGCCGTTCGTGCTGGCGCCCGGGCGCCTCCCCGACCGCATCCTCGCCGGTGCGGCCGAGGCCGGCGCCGAGCTCGTCGCGCCCGTGCTCGGCGCCGCCCCCGAGGTCGTACGGATCGTCGCGGCGCGCTACGCCGAGGCGTCGGCCGACGCCTTGCCCGCGGCGGCCTGACCGTCCGGCAGGTACTTGTACCCGACCCGTCGGACCGTGACGATCCGGTCGCGGTGCGCGCGGCCGAGCTTGCGGCGGAGCCGCGCGATGTGCACGTCGACGGTGCGACCGTCGCCGACGTGTGCGTATCCCCATACGGCGCCGACGAGCTGCTCCCGCGAGTGCACACGCGCCGGGTGGGCCACGAGGTGCGCGAGGAGTTCGAACTCCAGGTAGGTGAGGTCGAGTTGGCGCCCCTCGACGCGTGCGAGACGGCGCTCGGCGTCCACCTCCACCGCGTCGCGGGCCGGCGGGGCGGCCTGGGGCGGGGTCGGCGGGTGCGCGGCGCCGGCGAGGAGCCGGGCCGGATCGGTCCCGGCCGGCACCAGGACGAGGTAGCCGACGAGGGGCGCCGAGGTCCCCTCGCGCGGGAGCCCATCGGTTTCGCTCGGCTCGCGGACGACGCGGAGCCTGCGTTCGGCGGAGCCGCCGCGGGCCGGTTCGGCGCCGAGGCCGAGAGCGGCGAGGTCCGCGCTGGTCAACGGGGCGAGCCCGGGGAGGTCTTGGACGGTCACGGCTGCGTGCTCCTTCGAGAGGTGAAGCGGGGACCGGAGGGGCCGCGCCGAAGGGAACGGCCGTCCGGGGAAGGGCGTGCAGACGCGGGCGCCGCACCACGCGGTGCCCCGTACCGGGGAACGTGGAAGCGGAAGGCGGAGGGAGCCGGGGCGGTCCGCCGCGGCCGGAGGGCCGCCGGTGTGGCCGGGCGCGGCGCGCGCGTCAGCGGAGGACGCAGCCCGCACAGAGGGCGCTGGCGTGCCGTCGGAGGTCGACGTGCAGCCGCGCTACGAGGTTCGCATACTGGCTCACGCCAAGTGAGCATGCCAGCACGGAGGTTCGGCGTCAACGCGCGGCCTGCGGCGGCGGCCGGGAGCCGCCGCCCGTACGGAGGTGGGAGAATCGGCGCGTGCACCTCCGGCGCGGACCCGCCGCGGGAAGACGGCGGTACGGAAGGGCCGGGGTGCGGAGCCGGTGAGCGCAGGAGAGCACAGCATGCCGAAACCCGTGGAAGACCAGCACGCCCTCCGGGCCGAGTGCGGCAGTTGCTTCGGGCTCTGCTGCGTCGCGCTGCCCCTCACCGCGTCCGCCGACTTCGCCGCGGACAAGGCGGCGGGCACCCCGTGCACGCACCTGCGCGAGGACTTCGGGTGCGGAATCCACGGCCGCCTCCGCGCGGAGGGCTTCCCCGGGTGCGAGGCGTACGACTGCTTCGGCGCCGGACAGCGCGTCTCGCAGCGGACCTTCGGCGGACGCGACTGGCGGCGCCACCCGGAGGCGGCGGAGCGGATGTTCGCCGCGCTCCCCGTCGTGCAGCAACTCCACCAACTGCTCTGGTACTTGGACGACGCCCTGACCCGCACCGCGGCCCGCGCCCTCGGCCCGCGACTGCGCGCCCTGCGGGAGGAGACCGACGCGCTGGCGGGCAGCCCGCCCGAGGCGCTCGCGACCCTCGACGTCGCCGCGCACCGGGGCCGCGTCGACCCCCTGCTGGAGCGCACGAGCGCACTCGTCCGCGCCCGCGTCCCGGGCGGCGGCCGCGACCGCAGGCGCGCCGACCTGCTGGGGGCCCGGCTGCGCGGTGCCGACCTGCGCGGGGCCGACCTGCGGGGCTCCGTGCTCATCGCCGCCGACCTCACCGGTGCCGACCTGCGCGAGGCCGACCTCATCGGCGCCGACCTGCGGGACGCGCGCCTCCACGGCGCCGACCTCACCGACGCCCTCTTCCTCACCCGCCCCCAACTCGCCTCGGCACAGGGCGACTTGTCGACAAGGCCGCCGCACCCGCTGACGCGGCCGGCCCACTGGCGCGGCTGAAGGGCCCGTGCCTCAGCCGGTGAGCTCGATGAGCCGCTCCAACGTCCGCCAGTTGCGTCCCGTCATCGTCAACTGCGGGCGTACGGCCGTGAGTGCGGAGCTCAGTCGGCTTCGTCCCATGCCGTGCGGGAAGTAGCAGTAGACGGCGCGGCCCACCGGGTGGAACTCGTCCGGTGCGTAGTCGGCCGGAGAGAGGACGTCGAAGTGGCCGGTTTCGGGGGTCTCCTCGAGGAGGAGGACGAGCACCTTGGCCGGGTCCAGCTCCGCCACCGGCAGCGGGCAGGCAGCCGCGATCTGCCGCAGTTCCTCACCGGTGCGGACGAGGCACTGCACCCGAGTCCCGAACCGCTCCGCTATCGCCCGCTCCAGTACGGGGCCCGGCTCCGGCTCCTCCGTGCGGAAGACGGCGTTGCCGCTCTGGAGGTAGGTGCGCACGTCCGTCCATCCCAACCCGGCGATGAGCGCCCGGAGTTCGGCCATCGGAATCCGTCGGTGACCGCCGACGTTGACACCTCTCAGCAGCGCCGCGTAGGTACGCGTGGTGGTAGCCATGCGGAAATCCTATGGCGGTACGCCGGCCCCGGCAGTGTGCCCGCGAAACCCGGCCCCGACCGCACGCCTCAGCGGTGCTTCTTCCCCTCGACGTACGCCAGCTCGACGCGCCCGTCGCTGTCCGTCTCCACCCGGTAGGTGTTCCACGCCTTGTAGCCCCGCGCCACTTCGCCCGTCTTCCTGGCGTAGCAGCGGTACTCCGTGGGCTCACCGCGCTCCACCATCGTCCTCCGGGGCATGCGGTCGCAGTAGGGCTTCTCCCCCGAACTCCGCGTGCGTTCCCAGGCTTTCGCGTGCACGGCCTCGCGGAACAGCGGCATCCGCACGGGCCTGACGGTCTGCTCCCAGGTGGCCTTCCTGCCGCCCGGCACCGGAAGCGGCACCTTCAGCTCAGTGATGCTGACCCGGTAGTCGACCTCGATGTCCTTGTACCGCGCGGTGCATCCGAAGACCTCGTCCCGGAGCACGGCGTCGCCGCAGTCGATCGGCACGACGGCTTCCGCGTCGCCGAGCATCGGCACGAGGTCCTCGTAGATCTCGTCCTTCACCTGCCCGATGCCGACGCGCTTCTCCTGGGGCCGCGGCCTCCGCACGGGTTCGTCGGGGTTGTCCTCGAAGGCGGTCCTGCGGACCTGGACGACCTCGGCCCTGTCGAAGGGCGGCTCCTTCTCCCACGCCTCCCTCTCGTCGGCGTCCGAGTGCACCTTCGGGACCACGACGAAGAAGACGGCGTAGACGACACCGCCCACGACGGCGAGGACCACCGCTCCGATCAGCCCCACGATGATGCACGAGAGGGCCCGGACGGTCCTCTCCTGCGGCTCGCTGTCCCCCACCGCCCACGCTCCCCGCGTTCGTACCCCCGCTGCCGGCGCCGCCGGACGCGACAGGTCCCGGCCGCCCGGCCGTTCATGCCTCCCGTGCGTGAACGACCCCTGTACGGCGACTGGTTGCCCTGACGCGTCCGCGCGGCGCCGTCGCGGTGGCTCAGTCCTTGCCGAGCATGCCCTTGGCGCGCCGCTTCACGCCACGGCCGACACGCCGCACGCCGCCGCCCGACTGGTCGAGCCGGGCCTCCAGCGACGCCGTCCGCTTCTCCAGCGAGGCGGTGAGCTTGCGCAACTCCTTGTTTTCCGCCTCGACTTCGCGGAGCTGCGCCGCGGTCTTCTCCCGTCCGCGCCTGGCCGTCACCGCCTGCTCGCGCAGCCAGGCCATGCGGTAGCCGAGAGCGCCGTCGTCGCTGCCGTCCCAGGACGTGACGGACGGCGGCAGTTCGAGCGCGTCGAGGGCCTTCTGCCATGCCTTGCCGCCGTCGCCGTGGCTGAAGGTGTTCTGCACGCCGTTCCGGTCGAGGAAATCGGTGTAGCGGCGGAACCGCTCCGCGTGGTTCTTGCGGAGCGCCGTGTAGTCGGCCTCGGCCAGGAGGTCGGCGGGCGCGGTGCCGGCCTCGACCTCGCGGAGCAGGCGGTGCGGGATCTCGAAGTACCGGCACAGCTCCAGCGTCCGCGAGTCGTGTGCGAGGACGACGCTGGGGGTGCCGGCGAGGAGCGCGGCCATGTTGCCGTGGATGCGGGTGCCGAACGAGAAGTCGTGCTCGGCGAGTTCGGCCATCCAGGTCGCGGGGTCGACGGGCACGCGGGTGTGGCCGCCGCGCACCAGCGGGTGGCTGCGCAGCCCCGGCAGCGGCTTCCGCCGGTTGCCGGCCACCGAGGTGTCGCCCCAGAAGAGCAGCTCGGCGTCGGTGAGGTTCTGCGCGTAGTACGTCAGCTCCGGGTGGAGCGAGAGGGCGTGCGCGGTGAGTTCCGCTATGCCGCCCTCCTTCTCCGCCTGCGAGGAGACGTTGACGGCGACCCGCGAGCCGGCGTCGAGCGGCTTCGCCTCCAGCTCGGGGAAGGTGTCGCCGTGCCAGAACATCGACGGGCAGCCGATGACCTCGACGTCCTTGAAGCCGAGCTTCTTCAGGTAGTCGGCGGTGAGCTCGCCGCGCACGCCGACGCTCGCCGAGCGGTTGAGGACGGCCTTCATGAACCGCCGCACGGACACCGAGATGTCGTCGAGCCGCCCGGTGTCGTACTCGGTGCTCGCCTGCGCGCCCACGCCGACGACGACCACGGGTATCTTCAACTGCTCGATGAGCGTGGACAGTTTGTCGAGCGACTTGCCGAAGCTCGGCCGGAACGCGTTGGCCAGCGGCACGGCGTAGAGGTCGAACCGCTCGTTGATCCGCGCCGCATTCTCCTTCGAGGAGTCGGTGCGCAGGCCCGCGGCGACCACCTCGGTGCCCGGGACGGTGAGCTGCTTGTGCACCGCGTCGCTGAAGAGCAGGTTGCCCGAGTTGGTGCCCATCAGGTCCTGGTGGATGAACTCTTCGTGGGTGACGACGTCGAACGGGCTCTTGCCCGCCCGCATCACGATCTCTTTCACGCTTCTCCTTGCTGCGTTGCCCTGCTGATGGCGGGTGCGCGGCTCACCGGCGCGCCTCGGGGTTCATCGGACGGTGCCCTCGACGGTCGCCGGGGTCTCGGTCGCCGGGACCTCGCGCGCGCCCGTCAGCGGCTCGTCCTCGGCCGCCGACTGCGCCGCCTGCTCGGCGTTGCGCGCCTCGGCACGCGCCGCGAGCGCCTCGACGGCGGCCTCGAACCGCTGCTGTGCGGGCGGCTCCTCGGGCCCGAGCAGGTACGAGGTCAGCTCGGCACGGGCACCGGCGCGCGGGTCCTCCTCGCCGCGGACGGCGGCGAGGAAGGCGTCGAGTCCGCGTGCGTCGTTGTCGAGGATCTCCGCGGCGCGCACGGCGGTGTTGCGCCGGGCGAACTCGGTGGCGCCGAGCCCCGCCGAGTCGGTGACGGCGTAGGGCTTGCCGCTCGCCAGGAAGTCGGAGACGACGCTGGATATGTCGGAGACGAGGCCGTCCGAGGCGTTGAAGCACTCGTAGAGCGCCGGCGCGGGGCCCGTGACGGTGCGGTGCTCCCATGCGGGGAACGACCGCCAGAACGCCTCGTTCCAGCGGGCGGTGAGGTCCGCCGCCTCCGGCGACGTCCGCGGGTCGCGGAGCGCGTCCCGGGCCGTCTCCGCCTCGTCGACGCCTTCGGCGGCGCTCGCGTGGAGCCGCTCCATCTCCGCCTCGATACGGGCGAGTTCGGCGCGCGCGGCGGCCGTACCGTCGGCGCCCCGCGAGGCGTCGGCCGCGAACTCCGGTGCCTCGGCGCGGCGTTCGGCGGCCGCGCGGAGCAACTCCGTGATCCTCGCGTCCGCTTCGAGCGCCTCCCGCGACCGCGTCCCGGTGAACGGGTGCGGCTTGTAGACGACGCGTACCGGCGGTTCTGCGGCGAGCAGTCCGCGGACGATGTTCTCGCCCGCGAGCATCAGCGAGGTGTTCCCCGGGTCGTCGGTCCACCCCTCCCAGGTGGGCGCGTAGAGCACGGTCGGCATCGCCTCCGGACGCCGCGGTCCCTGGATCGGGGCGAGTTGGGGGCGGCCGACCTCGACGACCGCGTCGTCCCGCACGCCGACGTCGGCGAGCGCGTACCGGTCGCGCCCCGCCTTGCCCGCCGTCCACACCTCGTCGTAGACCTTGCTGTACGGGTTGATGCTGGCGATCTTGTCGCTGTCGCCGTGGCCGATGAAGACGTGCTTCATCGTCGGGACCCGCAGCATGTGGATGTTCTTGCCGACGTTGGCCGGGTAGAGCGCCACCCGCACGGAGTCGAGGTCCATGTTCATCAGGTGGACGGCCGAGGGCACGCACGCGACGGGCGTGCGGGTCGGTGCCAGCCGGGCGAGCGTGTGCCGCTCGCGGAGGACGACGAGCGGACGCCCGCCGAGCTCCTCCATCGTCTCCAGCCACATGTTGACCTGGTAGGACGACTCGGCGGAGCCGGAGAAGTAGAGGACGGTCGTGGGCCGGTAGCGGCGCAGCCAGCCGTCGAACCACTCCAGGAACTCCTCGCTCGTCGGCGGGAGCAGGTGCGGAAGCAGGTAGCGGGCGAGGAGCCCGGTGTACAGGAGGGTGAGCACGAGCGTCGCACCCATGCCGACGTACCCGTAGAAGGAGTCCCCCGTGCGGGCCACGACGAGCACGCCGACGACCGCGAAGAGGTCGAGGTGCTGGACCTTCTCCATGGCGCGGTTGGTGAGCCAGCCGGGCGGGCCGTCCGCGATCCCCAGTTCGGCGAGGTCGATGTTGCGCGTGATCACCGGGAGCCTGCGCCGTGCGCGGATCTTCGCCGTGAGCGCGGTGTGCGGGGCCTGGAGCGCGTAGAAGAGGATGAAGCACGCGATGGCGGTGAAGGAGACGGGGTCCTCCGCCATGTCCATCCGGGAGAGCAGCAGGACGAGCAGGAGCTGCCGGATCAGGAAGCGCAGGGAGAGCCCCGCGCGGAAGCGGCTGAGCCGGTTGAGCAGGTAGCTGCCTCGCCTGTGGAGGTAGTGGTCGGAGGCGTAGCTGACACCCGCCGCGACGACGAACGTCCACAGGTCGGGCAGGAGCGCCGCCGTCATCAGTACCGGGTAGCTGAGGCCCATGAGGAGCGCGGCGACGAGCTCGGGTGTCGAGCCCACGCGCAGCATCTGCTGGAGCCGTTGGTTCATGCGACGACCTCCGCGCTCTCGTTCTCACCGCTGTGCGCGAGCGCGCCCGCGAGGGCCTGCTCGACGGCGGAGGTGCCGGAGTCGAGCGGGTCCTGCCTGCGCACGTCGATCACCTGTCCCGTGAGGTCGGACAGGAGAACGTCGAGCGAAGTGCGTGCCACCTGCTCGGAGGAGAGGAGCGAGCCCGCGGGCTCTTCGCCGAACGCCGCCGTGCGCATCGGCGTCGCCGTGCGCTCGGGGTTGATGCAGTTGACGCGGATGCCCTCGGCCGCCCACTCGTCGGCGAGCGCCTGCGTGAGGTTGACGATCGCGGCCTTCGCCGAGGAGTAGAGGCTGTACTCGGCGCGCCCGCGGGTGTAGCTGCTGGAGGTGTAGAGGAGGAGCTGCCCGCCGGTCTCCGCGAGGTAGGGGTGCGCGGCGCGGGCGAGTTGCACGGGCGCGAGGTAGTTGACGCGGAGCGCCTCCTCGATCTCGGCGTTGGAGGTGTCGGCGAGGCGGCCGATGCGCAGGACTCCGGCGGTGTTCACGACGTGGTCGATCCGGCCGGTCTCCGCGTACGCCTGCGCGAGCGCCTCCTCCACCTCCTTCGGGTCCTCCACGTGGGTGCCGGTGGTGGAGCGTCCGAGCGCGTAGGCGCGGGCGCCGAGTTCGCGGGCGAGCTCGGCGAGGTCGGCGCCTATGCCGTACGAGCCGCCGAAGACGACGAGGGTGCGGCCCTCGAGCAGTTCGCGGTAGGCGCGTCTGTCGGGCTGGCTGGGTGCGGTCGTCGAGACGAGCTGGAAGAGCTTGTCGGTGAGGAAGACGTCGAGCGGATGGGTCACCTTCATGTTGTACTCGTCGCCCGGCACGACGTGAATGGGGACGCTCGGCAGGTAGCGGAGGACGACGGAGCAGTCGTCCGTCGCCTTGAAGTGCGGATCCTGCTCGGCGAGTTCGTAGGCCCGGCGGATGGTCGACAGCCGGAACGCCTGCGGGGTCTGACCGCGCCTGAGCCGGGAGCGGTCGGGGACGTCCGTGATGAACTCGCCGTCGGCGCCGTGGGTGCGGGTCACGATCACGGTGTCCGCCGAGGGTATCGCCACGTCGACGGCCTGGTAGCGGTCGAGCGCGTCGACGCAGTCGTCGATGACCCGCTGCGAGAGGAACGGGCGCACGGCGTCGTGGAAGAGGACCTTCCGGTCCTCGCCCTCGGCGAGCTCGGCGTCGAGGAGGTCGATCGCGCGCCGGGTGGTCTCGTTCCTGTCCGCGCCCCCTTCGACGACGGCGCGCACCTTGCTCAGCCCTGCCTTGTCGACGAGCTGCTCCACCTCTCCGACGAACCCGGGCGCCATCAGCACCAGTACGTCGTCGATCGCCTCCGACTGCTCCAGTACGGAGAGGGTGTGCTCGATCACGGGTTTCCCCGCGACCTTGAGCAGTTGCTTGGGGACGCTGAGCCCGATGCGCTGACCGGTACCGCCGGCGAGAACCACCGCAGTGGTGCCTGTGCCGCCTTTCCCCTTGCTTTGGTTGATCACTCTTTGGCTCCTGATGGCTCACGAACGTGCAGGGACGCCGTAGGAATTGCCCCCGCACGAACTAGACCCATCGAACCCGGTAATAGTTGTGGCGCGAAATGGAACTGATACATCCGATGCTGATCAGTGACAGACACAGGGGCGCCGTCACCCACGACGTGCGTGCCCCGCGAAGCCCGCGGTCGCGGAAGAAGCCGTGCGGTGTCGGGAAGCAGCGGGAAGCAGCGGGATACGTCAGGAGACAGGGCGCGAATCCGCCCAGACCGACTCGAACTCCTCGCGATAGACCGGCAAAAGCCCCGCCTCCCCGGCGGCCCGCGGCGGAGGCTCCTGCCGCACCAACTGCCGCCCGTCCCCGCGCAGCACCCAGACGGGCGCCTCCATCCCCCGCACCCTGCGCAGGTACGACTGGACGACGGCGAGCCCGTCGGGGCCGTCGTCGTCGACGAGGTAGGCGGTGAACCGCGGCGTCTCGTCGAAAACGTGTATCTGGAACGCCCCCGTGTCGCGGAGGCGGGCGCGCACCCGGCGCATGTGGAGGATGTTCGTCTCCACCGAGCGGCTCAACTCGCCCCGCTTCAGGCCCAGCTCGCGCTCCCTGCGGCGGACGGCGCTGGAGGCCGGGTTGAGGAAGAGCAGCCGCATGCGGCAGCCGGACTCGGCGAGCCGCGTCAGCCGCCGGGCGCTGTAGTTCTGCACGAGGAGGTTGAGCCCGATCCCCACCGCGTCGAGCCGGCGGGCCCCGCCGAAGAGGTCCTCGGCCGGGAGCCTCCGCTGGAGCCTCACCCGGTCCGGGTGGACGGCGGCGACGTCGGCGTACCGGTCGCCGACGAGCTCCTCCACCGCGTCGACGGCGAGGCGCCCGGCCGCCGGCGCGTCGTGCGAGGCGCCGAGGAGCTCCAGCAGCCGGCCGCAGGCGCGCTCCGCCTGCGCGAGGACGGTCCCGGTGAGGGCCCGGTTGCGCGCGACGGCGCTGCGGGCCACCTCCAGCTCGTCGAGGGCGAGTTCGACCTCGCGGCGGTCCTCGAAGTACGGCTCGAAGCACGGCCAGTGCTGCACCATGAGCTCGCGAAGCTGCGGCAGCGTGAGGAAGGAGAGGAGGGTGTCGTCGGCCGGGTCGAGGAGGTACCCCTTGCGCCGGCTCACCTCGCGGACGGCGACGGCACGCTGCACCCACTCCTGCCCCGTGGGACCGGCGGCCGCGATCACCCACTCCTCGCCGTGCACCGGCTCGTAGATGGGGCGCAGGACGGCGGCGACGACCGAACGCACGCGCTGCTCGACGAGGTTGAGCCAGACATACGCACGTCCGCCGCGCCGGGCGCGGGTGCTCACCTCCGCCCAGTCCTCCGGCCCCCAGTCGAGGTCGGCGCCGATCTCCATGGGGCGTGCCAACGACACGGCACCCGGCGGCACTTCGGCGGTCCCGCCCTCACCGCCCGACTCTCCCGGGGGGAGCTCAAGCTCACCCGAGCCCAACTGTGCACCGCCTTCCGCGCCCCGCTGTTCGATCAAGGAAGACTACTGCGCACCCGGACGCGGTGCACCCGAACCTCGGCGACGAATCAACGTCGACTTCTGCCGCGACGACGACCACACGGGCCCGGATAACGCGTGGGTTTCCGACCTGTGCCAGTACTGTGCAGGTGACCTCCCCGCAGGAGCCGGCACGGCCGCAGCGGAGTGGCCGTACCGGCTCGGCGCGGCGAAGGCCGTCCGGGAGGCACCCCGCAGGGTGCGCGCCCCCCGCGCGCCCCGCCCCGCCCGCGCACACGCGGCGCACCAGGGGTGCGGGCGACCACGACGGCACGACCGGGAAGAGGCAACGCCATGCAGGTATGGCCGGGAAAGGCGTACCCACGGGGCGCCACCTACGACGGCGCCGGCACCAACTTCGCCGTCTTCTCCGAGGCCGCCGACCGCGTCGAGCTGTGTCTCCTGCACGACGACGGCAGCGAGACGGCCGTCGAGCTCCGCGAGTCGGACGGCTTCGTCCGCCACGCCTACCTGCCGGGGGTCCTCCCCGGGCAGCGGTACGGCTTCCGCGTCCACGGCCCCTACGCGCCCGAACGCGGCGCGCGGTGCAACAGCGCCAAGCTGCTCCTCGACCCGTACGCCAAGGCCGTCAGCGGCGCCGTCGACTGGGACGAGGCCGTCTACGGCCACCACTTCGCCGACCCCGACCGCCGCAACGACCTCGACTCCGCGCCGCACACGATGGCGTCCGTCGTCGTCAACCCGTACTTCGACTGGGGCGACGACCGCCCGCCGCGCACCGACTACCACCGCACCGTCCTCTACGAGGCCCACGTCAAGGGCCTTACCATGCTCCACCCCGCGCTCCCCGAGGAGCTCCGCGGCAGCTACGCGGCGCTCGGGCACCCGGCGGTCGTCGACCACCTCGTCCAACTCGGCGTCACGGCGCTGGAGCTGATGCCCGTCCACCAGTTCGTCACCGACCACAGACTCGCCGACGCTGGGCTCAGCAACTACTGGGGCTACAACACGATCGGCTTCTTCGCCCCGCACAACGGCTACGCCTCCGGCGGCGACCGCGGGCAGCAGGTCACCGAGTTCAAACGGGCCGTCCAGGAGCTCCACCGCGCCGGGATCGAGGTGATCCTCGACGTCGTCTACAACCACACGGCCGAGGGCAACCACCTCGGCCCGACGCTCTCCTTCCGCGGCCTCGACAACGCGTCGTACTACCGCCTCGCCGAGGACCGCCGCCGCTACACCGACACCACGGGGACCGGCAACTCGCTGCTGATGCGCAGCCCCCACGTCCTGCAACTGATCATGGACTCGCTCCGCTACTGGGTCGGCGAGATGCATGTCGACGGGTTCCGCTTCGACCTGGCGGCCACGCTCGCACGGCAGTTCCACGAGGTGGACCGGCTCTCCTCGTTCTTCGACCTGGTGCAGCAGGACCCCGTCGTCAGCCAGGTGAAGCTGATCGCGGAGCCCTGGGACCTCGGCGAGGGCGGCTACCAGGTGGGGAACTTCCCGCCGCTGTGGACGGAGTGGAACGGCCGGTACCGGGACACCGTCCGCGACCTGTGGCGCGGCGAGCCCCGCGCGCTCGCCGAGTTCGGCTCACGGCTGACCGGTTCGAGCGACCTCTACCAGAACGACGGGCGCCGCCCCCTCGCCTCCGTCAACTTCGTCACCTGCCACGACGGCTTCACCCTGCACGACCTCGTCTCGTACGAGCAGAAGCACAACGAGGCCAACGGCGAGGAGAACCGCGACGGCGAGAGCAGCAACCGCTCCTGGAACTGCGGCGCCGAGGGCGCGACGGACGACCCCGAGGTGCTGCGCCTGCGCAGGCGCCAGATGCGCAACCTCCTCGCGACGCTGCTCCTCTCGCAGGGCGTCCCGATGCTCTCGCACGGCGACGAGTTCGCCCGCACCCAGCGGGGCAACAACAACGCGTACTGCCAGGACGGCGAGGTCTCGTGGGTGCACTGGCCCGACGGAGCAGAGGGCGAGGCGGAGGACCCCGTACCGCCCCGGGGCCTCGGCGGCTCGACGCACGGCGCGCCCCGCCAACTGCTCGCCTACGTCCGCGCGATGGTGCGCCTGCGGCGCGCGCACCCCGTCTTCCGCCGGCGCAGGTTCTTCCAGGGCGCGCCGCTGGGCGGCGCGGGGGGCGGCCTCTCCGACATCGCCTGGTACACCCACGAGGGCCGCGAGATGACCCAGCAGGACTGGCAGGACTCGACCGCCCGCTCGCTCGGGGTCCTCCTCAACGGCCACGCCATCTCCGAGCCGGGGCTCCGCGGCGAGCGCGTCACCGACGACGACTTCCTCCTCCTCTTCAACACCGGGCGTACATCCCTCGACTTCACGGTGCCGAGGGCGCTGGGCGGCGGCTGGACCCCCGTCGTCGACACGGCGTACGAGAGCGGCCTGCCGCCGGCGGGGCCCGCGCCGCTCCAGGGCGGCGACCGCCTCGCCCTCCTCGATCGGAGCCTCGTCGTCCTGCGGCGGAGGGACTGACGGCCCTCGCGCGGGCCGTCAGGGGGCGCGGAGACGGCAGGCGTGTCGGCGTCTCCGGCACGGTCGTCCGCCGCCGCACGCCCGGCCGGACACGCCCAACGCCGCGCCGCCACAGCGTGGTCGGGCTCCCGTCGCGTGACTGCCGCACGCCGTCGCGCACCGCGCCCGCGGCCGGGAGCGCGTCGACCACCACGGCGCAAACCGGGCGGGAGTGGGAGGCACCGGGAGAATAACGGCCATGGACGCCCCAGACACACCCCCCACGGCAGCGGCTCCCGCACCGTCCCGCACGCGTCCCGCCTCCGGGCCGCCACGCGTGCCGCCCCGCATCCCGAGCGCCACCTACCGCCTCCAGCTCCAGCCCGGCTACGGCTTCGCCGAGGCCGCAGGGGCCGTCCCCTACCTCGCCCGGCTCGGCGTCTCGCACCTCCACCTCTCACCCGTCCTCGACGCGGTGCCCGGCTCGCGGCACGGGTACGACGTCGTCGGACACGGCGCCGTGCGCGAGGAGTTGGGCGGCGAGGCGGAGCTGCGGCGGCTGGCGCGGACCGCGCACGAGCACGGCCTCGGCGTCGTCGTCGACATCGTGCCGAA
Source organism: Streptomyces xiaopingdaonensis (assembly GCF_000262345.1). Taxonomy (GTDB): domain Bacteria; phylum Actinomycetota; class Actinomycetes; order Streptomycetales; family Streptomycetaceae; genus Streptomyces; species Streptomyces xiaopingdaonensis. The sequence continues at coordinate 13,274 of NZ_AJTQ01000199.1, forward strand.
CCACATGGCCGTCCCCACGGACACGCGCCTCAACCGCCCCCTGTGGGAGCTGCTGCGCCACGGCCCCGCCTCGCCCTACGCGCACTGGTTCGACGTCGACTGGGAGGCGGGCGGCGGGCGCCTCGTCCTCCCCGTGCTCGACGGGCCGCCGGAGGAGGAGCTGCCGCGGCTGGTACCGGAGCCCGGAGTCCTGCGGTACGGGGAGCGGGTGCTGCCGCTCGCGCCCGGCACCGACGGCATGGGGACGGCCGCGCTCGTGGACGCGCAGCACTACCGGCCCGTCCGCCGCGACACCGCCGACTCGGCGCTCAACTACCGCAGGTTCCTCACCGTCCGGGAGCTGATCGGGCTGCGCGTCGAGCATCCGCAGGTCTTCGACGCGACCCATGCGACCGTCGTCCGGCTCGTCCGCGACGGCACCGTCGACGGGGTGCGGGTCGACCACCTCGACGGGCTCGCAGAACCGGAGGCGTACCTCCGCCGGCTCGAGCACCGCACCGGCGGCTGCTGGACGGTCGTGGAGAAGGTCCTCGGCGACCGGGAAGAGCTGCCGCGCACCTGGCCGGTCGCCGGAACCACCGGCTACGACGCGCTGCGCCACGTCGACGGCGTCTTCACGGACGGCGAAGGGCAGGCCGAACTCGCCGCGCTCCACGTGCGGTTGACGGGGCCCGCGCCCGACGCGGGAGGCGAGTGGGCGCCCACGGTCGAGCGGGCCGCGCGGGAGGTCCTCGCCGAGGGACTGGCGGCCGAGCGCGAACGGCTCGCCCGTCGCGCGGCATCCGCGTGCGAGGAGGCGGGGCTGCCGTCGCCCGCGGGCGGCGCGCTCCGCGCCGCGCTCGTCGAACTGCTCGTGCGGCTCCCGGTCTCCCGCCCGTACGCGGTGCCGGGGACCCCGCCCAGCACCGCCGACGCCGCCCACCTGGAGGCGGCGTCGGGCGCCGCGCGCGGCGCGCTGCCGCACGACGGCGCCGCCGCGCTCGGCCCGCTGCGCGACCTGGCGCTCGGCCGGCTCGGGGACGGTCCGCGGCGGCGCGCCTTCACTGCGGGGTTCGCGCAGCTCGGTGCGGCGCTGCGGGCCAAGTCCGTCGAGGACAGGGCGGGTTACCGGTACACGCCGCTCCTCTCCGCCTGCGAGGTCGGCGCGGAGCCGGGTGAGCCCGCCGTAGCGCCCGAGCGGTTCCACGCCTACTGCGGGCGGCTCCAGCGGGAGTGGCCGGCGAGCGGCACCGTCCTCTCCACGCACGACACCAAGCGCAGCGCCGACGTGCGCGCGGCGATCGCCGTGCTCGCCGAATGCCCGGGCCGCTGGGGCGAGTTCCTCGGCGGGGTCTCCGGGCCGCTCGCCTCCGCGCCGGGCGACCCTTCCGGCGCCGCCCGGTACGAGCTGCCGGACCCCCGCCTCAACTGGGTGGCCTGGCAGACCGCGTTCGGCCTCGGGAGCATCGTGCCGCAGGCGCCCGGCAGGCCGACGTACGTGCAACGCCTCACCCGCACGCTGCTGAAGTCGGCACGGGAAGCGGCGCTGCACACCAACTGGGCGGCGCCGGACGCGGGTTACGAGGAGCGCCTCGCACGCCTCGCGGCGCACGTGGCCGAGCGCGCCGTGCACCCCACGGGCGCCCTCGCCGCGCTCGTCGCCGAACTCGCCCCGCACACCCGCGCGAACGTGCTCGGCATGACGCTCGTCCACCTCACGATGCCCGGCGTGCCCGAGCTCTACCAGGGCACCGAGCGCCTGTACCGCACGCTCGTCGACCCCGACAACCGGGACCCGGTCCCACCGGGCATGCACACGCTCCAGGCGCTCGGAGCGGCGGAGCACGTCCTCGCCCCCGTGCAGCAGCGTCCGCACCCGGAGAACGAACTCGCCGTCGAGAAGCTGCGGTTGACGACGGCGGCGCTCCGGCTCCGCGCACGCCACCGCGACTGGTTCGCGCCCGGCACCGGCGGCCATGCGCCGCTGCGGGCCGAGGGGCCCGCAGCCGGGCACTGCCTGGCGTTCGTCCGCGGGGGCGGGGCGCTCACCGTCGCGACACGGCTCTCCCGCCGCCTGCGGGCGAACGGCGGGTGGCGCGGGACGCGGCTTCCGCTGCCGGCCGGGCGCTGGCGGCACGCGGCGTGCGACGGTGCGCCGCTCGGCGGGTCCGTGCCGCTCGAGGAACTCCTCGCCGACTCCCCCGTGGCGCTGCTCGTCCGCGCCTGACCCGGCGCCGACAGCCGTACGCGCCCGCCCGCTGACCGGCTGAGGACAGCGACTCCGGCCACGCTGTCACACTCACGTAAACGTACCGGGTCTGGCCTCGGAAAAGCGGCTGCGCTCCACTGACCCGCATGGCAACCAACAGCACTGGTCTACTGCGGGTGTTGGGGCGCGGGGACGTCCTGGCCCTCGCCTTCGGCGCGATGATCGGCTTCGGCTGGGTCGTCCTCACCTCCGACTTCCTCGCGGACGCCGGGCCCGGCGGTGCGGCGCTCGCCTTCGTCCTCGGCGGGCTCGTGATGGCGCTCGTGGGGCTCTGCTACGCGGAGCTCGTCTCGGCGATGCCGCGCGCGGGCGGCGAACACCACTACGGGCTACGGGCGTTGGGCGCGCGCGGCGCCTTCACCGCCTCCTGGGCGCTCGTCCTCGGCTACGTCTCCGTCGCCGCCTTCGAGGCCGTCGCACTCCCCCAGACGGCGCTCGCGCTCTTCCCCGACATGGCGACAGGGCACCTCTGGACGCTCGGCGGATACGACGTCCAGGCCACCTGGGTGGCCGTCGGCGCGGGCGCGGCTGCCCTCCTCACTCTCCTCAACTACGTGGGCATCCGCCCCGCGAGCGTCTTCCAGACCGTCGCGGTGCTCTTCCTGCTCGGCGTCGGCGCGCTCCTGCTGCTGGGCTCCCTCACCGGCGGCTCGACCGAGACGATGCAGCCGCTCTTCCGCGGCGGCCTCGACGGGCTCGCCGCCGTCCTCGCCGCCGTGCCCTTCCTCTTCGTCGGCTTCGACGTCATCCCGCAGTCCGCCTCCGAGGTCAGGATCCCGCAGCGCCAGGTGGGCAAGCTGCTCGTCGTCTCGGTCGGGTGCGCCGTCGCCTGGTACGCGCTGATCATGCTCACCGTCGGCTCCGGGCTCGGGGGCGCGGACCTGGCGGGGGCCGACCTCGCCACGGCCGAGGCGATGGAACGGCTGTGGGGCAGCGCGCTCATGGGAGACCTCCTCGTCGTCGGCGGCATCGCGGGGATCGTCACGAGCTGGAACGCGTTCCTCATCGGCGGCAGCCGGCTCCTCTACGCGATGGCGTCCTCCGGAATGGTGCCGGCCTGGTTCGGGCGGCTGCACCCGCGGTTCCGCACGCCGGCGAACGCGGTCCTCTTCGTCGGCGGACTCTCGGCCGTGGCACCGTTCTTCGGCGAGTCGATGCTCAACTGGCTGGTGAACGCCGGCGGTGTCAACATCGTCGTCGGCTACCTCGTCGTGGTCGTCTGCTTCCTCGTGCTGCGCAGGCGGGAGCCGGAGATGGAGCGGCCGTTCCGTACGGCGGCCGGGACGGTCACCGGAGCGGCCGCGCTGGTGCTGACCGTCGGGCTCGGAGTGCTCTATCTGCCGGGCATGAGCGCCGCGTTGGAGTGGCCCGCCGAGTGGCTGATGGTCGGCGCCTGGTGGGTGGCGGGGGCGCTGCTCCTGTGGCGCCTGCCGCGGATCGCCCCGGGGGCCGACGCCGAAGCCCGGCTCCGGGCGCGGATGGGCGTACCGGAGGAGACGGTGCGGGCCGCCGAGTGAGGACCGCCGTCGCGCCGGTGTTCCGCCGCGCCCGCCGACTCGGTTGCACGGTCCGGGAGTCCACACGTGGGACGTCCGCCGGGCCGCCCGGCGGAGGTCGCAGAAACCCGATGCGCGCCGCCGGGCACGGCTGCTAGGTTCATGACCGCGACCGCAGAACGGCGGTACGCGCCACGGGAGTTGGAAGGGAGGCGGTAGCGATGGCCCACGCCACCGAGTCGCACACCCACGCTCCCGCCACGGCGCCCGCACGGCACACCGCCTGATCGGCCGGAGGCCGCACCACGCCGGGGAGCTCCGCACTCCCTGAGGACACACCTTGTCGAAAACGCTCGTCCGCGCACTCACGGAACCCGAGGCGCGCACCGTCTTCACCTCGCTCGACCACCCGGCACTCGACCGCCTCGGCCCCCCGCTGCTCGGCCGCCGTTACGCCACCCTCGCCGAGGGCGGCGCGTACCGCCCCGAGTGGACCTTCGTCGCCGAGCGCGAAGGACGCGTCGTCGCACGCGCGGCGCTGTATGCGGCCCCGCAGGACCAACACCCCGTCCTCCTCGACTGGTTCGACCTCGCACCGGGCGAACACGACGCCGCCGTACGCCTGCTGACGGCGCTCCCCTTCCCCGTCCCGTACGAGCTGCTCCTGCCCCCCGGCTGGCGCACGGACCCCCTGGTGCACGCGGCGGCCGAGGCGCGCCTCGCCGCCTGTGCCGCGGCCGGCCGCGAGTTCGTCGTCGAACGCTTCCGGTACGAGTGGACGCCCCGCGACGGGCTCCCACCGCGCACGGGCGGTCTCGTCCTCGCGCCGCCCGCCGACGACGAGTCCGTACTCGGCGCCCTGCGCGAGATCCACCGCGACACACGCGACGCCCACGCCCGCCGCGCCGTGGCGGCGGGCGGGATCGAGCATGCCGCACGCGACGAGTTGGAGTTCTTCGACTGGCTCGACTCCGCGCGCCGCTGGTGGCAGCTCGCCTACACACCGCACGGCGAACTCGCGGGCCTGCACGTACCGGGACGCAACCCCGGCGGCTTCGCCGTCGGCTTCATCGGCGTCCTTCCCGAGCACCGCGGACGCGGCTACTCGGCCGAGCTGCTCGCCGCGTGCACGGCGCGGATGGCGGCGGAGGGCGCCGAGCGGATCGCGGCCGCGACGGACATCGGCAACACGCGGATGGCGAAGACGTTCGCGCGCTCGGGCTACCGCATCGTCCAGCACCTCTGCGTCCTCGCGGAGCCGGGGCAGGTACCGGACTGAGCGGTACCCGCCGGCGCGGGCACCCGCCCGGGTAGCGCGCCGTGCTCCGCGCGCCGACGCGCGGAGCACGGCGCCCTCGGTCTCGTCGGCCGGCGACGGTGTCCAGGCTCCCAGCATCCGACCCGGCGACGGACCCCGGCCCTCGCGGCGAACCGGACACCGCGGGCCGACGGGATCACGCGATCTCCTCACCGAAGATACCGGTGAGCTCCTCCGTGTCGTTCGCCGACCGCTGACGCCAGGCACGCAAGTCCGGCGCCGCGTCTTGCAGTTGCTGCCCTCTGAGCGCCCGCTCGACATAGGCCGACAGGTTGCCGCGCGAGGTGGCGCGGGCGTGGGCGAGGAGATCGTCCGGCAGGGTCACCGCAATACGCGTACGTGGCATACGGAAAGCATGCCTCCCCGCGGCGGACGCGCCCACCCGGACCGCGCCCGGAAGCCGCAGCCACGGCTCAGCGAGCAACGGCGTACACACCCGGGGGGACGTCCCAACGCCCCCTGCTGTCACGCCGTTTCGCACTCACCCGCCCCCCGGCAGCTCCGCCCCCCGCATCCCCGCCCGCGGCTCCGAACGCCGCGCCGGCACGTGCCGGGCGGCCACCTTCCCGCCACGCTCCCGCACGGCGCCCCGTCCCGCCCCCGCCGTGGAGGACGGGAGGAACGCGGCGACGAGGAGCCCCAGCAGGGCAGCACCCGCGGCGATCAGGAACGCGGTGCGGAAGCCGCCGAGGCCCGGCACCTCGGCGCCGCCGAGCGGGGTCGTCATGCGCGCGAGCACCACGCCGATCACCGCGCTGGAGCTGGAGGTGCCGATCGAACGCATCAGCGTGTTCAGGCCGTTGGCCGCGCCGGTCTCCGACGCGTCGACCGCGCCGAGGATCAGCGCGGGCATCGCCGAGTACGCCACGCCGATCCCCACACCGACGAGGACGGCGACGAGCACGGTCTGCCAGACGGCACCCATGAGGAAGACCCCGGCGAGGTAGGCGACGGCGAGCAGCACCTGCCCCGCCATCAGCGAGACCTTCGGCCCGCGCTTCGCCGACAGCCGCGCCGAGAAGTTCGACACCGCCATCATCGCCACCCCCATCGGCGCGATGCACAGCCCCGCCACGACCATCGACTGCCCCAACCCGTACCCGGTCGCCGCGGGAAGCTGGAGAAGCTGCGGCAGCACCAACGTCAGTACGTAGAAGGCGAATCCGACGGTGATCGACGCGAGGTTGGTGAGGAGCACCTGACGGCGTGCCGTGGTGCGCAGGTCGACGAGCGGGTCGCGGAGGCGCAGCTCCAGCAGCCCCCAGAGCAGGAAGACGGCGACGCTCCCGCCGAGGAGCCCGAGCGTCAACGGGCTCCCCCATCCCCACTCGGCGCCCTTGGAGACGGGCAGCAGCAGCCCGACGAGGCCCAGCGTCAGCCCGACGGCGCCGACCACGTCGAACCGGCCGGGCGTGCGCAGCCCCGACTCGGGCACCAGCAGTCCGACGAGCGCCATCGCGAGCGCGCCGAGTCCCGCGGAGCCGAGGAAGAGCACGTGCCAGTCGGCGGTCTGCGCCACGTAGGCGGCGAGCGGCATGCCGAGCGCACCGCCGACCCCGAGCGAGGAGCTCATGAACGCCATCGCGGAACCGAGCCGCTCCGGCGGGAGTTCGTCGCGCATGATGCTGATGCCGAGCGGGATCGCCCCCATGGCGAACCCCTGCACGGCACGCCCCGCGACCATCGGCACGAGCTGGGAGGTGGCGGCGCAGACGAGCGAGCCGAGGACCATCAGCCCGAGGCTCACCATGATCATCCGGCGCTTTCCGTAGAGGTCGCCGAGCCGCCCCATGATCGGCGTCGCGACGGCGCCGCTGAGCAGCGTCGCGGTGACGACCCAGGAGGCGTTGGCCGGCGACGTCCGCAGCAGCTCGGGCAGTTGGGCGACGACGGGCACGATCAGCGTCTGCATCACGGCGACGGAGATGCCCCCGAACGCGAGGACCGGCACCAGCAGCCTGCCCTCCCGCAGCCCGCTCCTCGCCGGGGTGCGCGCGTCCCGGCCGCGGGATGTGCCGGGCAGGCCGCCGCGCCTGCCGTGCGGTGCGCCGTACCCGGGAGACCCGAGCGTGTGGGCGCCGGGGGGCTCCGTCGCCGGCGTACTGCCGGGGGCCGCCTCCCCGGCCGCCGGCTCGGTCGCGCGGGGAGTCCCGGACGCGCCGCCGGGGAGGGGGCGCCGGCGGCGGAGGAAGCCCGACGGGCCGTGTGCGCCGCCGCTTTCGGTGGCGGGGGCGGCGTCCCTGGCGGACGCCGGGGGGCAGCCGGGTGCGCGGGTGCCCTGCGGGTCGGGGGCGCCGCAGTCGGGCCCGTGGTCGGGCTCCGGACTGCGGCCGGGACTTTCGCCGGGCAGGTCGCGGGGGCTGGTCGGATCGTGCGTCGGCATGCTTCGGCCTCCGGGGCGCAGACGGTACGGGAGCAACGTTCATGCAGCGTACAAACGAACTCGCCCCGGGCATCCGGTATTTCGCCACCGGAAACGCGCCCGACACACCACCGTCGGGCGTCCCGCACTCCCCGGCCGTACGCCGAGCGCACCCACCGCGAGGAGCGCGCCGCGCGCCCGCCGCGGCGCCCGCCCCCTCGCTCCACGCGGAAGCGCCCCGCGGAACGACGTCACCGCACGCCGTACGGCGCCGCCGTCGAACACCGCCCCGCTCGGGACCCGCGGAAGGAGCCGGGCGTCCGCCGGGGGCGCATCGCGTCCGGCGTGCGCAACGGGCGGGACGCCAGAGGGCGGACGTGCGCGAAAGAGACGCCGGAGCACCACCCGCGCCGCGGACAGCAAAAGACCCCGGGGGACGGCCGTACGCCGTCCCCCGGGGCCACATCCGCCCCCGCGGCCGCCCTGGCGGCCCCGCGTCAGCGCGTCCGCCAGAGGCCGACCGCACTGCCCCGAAGGGAGTTTGGCCGGATCGGAGCGAACCGGAAGCCTCCGGTACCGGTCCGGGTCCGCCGGTTCTTCAGCCCTCCGTCGGCTCCAGCCGAACGGAGATGCTGTTGATGCAGTACCGCTGGTCGGTCGGGGTGTCGTACCCCTCGCCCTCGAAGACGTGGCCGAGGTGGGAGCCGCAGTTGGCGCAGCGCACCTCGGTGCGGACCTGGCCGAGGGAGTGGTCGGGCAGCAGCTCGACGGCCTCCGACTTCGACGGGTCGTAGAAGCTCGGCCACCCGCAGTGGGACTCGAACTTCGTCTCGGAGCGGAACAACTCGGTGCCGCAGGCGCGGCAGTTGTAGACGCCCGTGGTCTTGGTGTCCGTGTACTCACCCGTGAACGGGCGCTCGGTGCCGGCCTCGCGGAGCACGTGGTACTCCTCGGGGGACAGCTCCTCGCGCCACTGCTCCTCGGACTTGTTGACGTCGTAGGCCATCTCGGTCTCCTAGTTCTGCTGTGCGCCCTGATTCCCGGGCCGCACGGGCCGTGCGGCCTTCCCCCCGTACGCGGCCGTCAGCTCCCCAAGCGGGCGAGGAGCTGCGGCCCGAGTTCGGTCACGTCACCCGCGCCCATGGTGAGAACGAGATCACCGGGTTTGGTCATTCCCGCGACGACGCCGACGGCCTCCTCAGGACCTGATGTCTCCGTCACATCGGCGCCCGCCCCCAGCGCCGCCTCGACGACGAGCCCGCTCGTCACGCCCGGCAGCGGGTCCTCCCGCGCCGGGTAGATCGGCAGCACGACGGACGCGTCGGCGAGCGCGAGCGCCCGCCCCATCTCGACGCCGAGTTCCCGGGTGCGGCTGAAGAGGTGCGGCTGGTAGACGACGAGCACGCGCCCCTCGCCCGCCGCCTGGCGCACCGCCTCCAGGTCGGCGGCCATCTCCGTCGGGTGGTGCGCGTACGAGTCGATCACCTGCACACCGCCGGACTCGCCCTTCGACTGCAACCGCCGCCCGACCCCGTGGAACGACTGCAACGCAGGCGCCAACTCCTCGGGGTCGACCCCGGCCGCGGCGCCCGCCGCCAGCGCGGCCACGGCGTTGAGCGCGTAGTGCCGCCCGGGAACGGAGACCTCGAACGCGAGCTCGCGTCCGTCGAGCACCGCCGTGACCCGGCTCGCCAGGCCCCGGTGCTCGATGGAGACCACCCGCACCTCGGCGTCCTCCGCCTGCCCGTAGGTGACGACGCGCGGAGCGCCGCCCGCGGCGCGCACCCGCGCGGCGAACTCCCGCGCGCCCGGGTCGTCGGCCGAGACCACGAGGGTGCCGCCCTCGCGGACGCGTCCTGCGAAGATCTCGAAGGACTCGTGGACCTCCTCCAGCGAGGCGTAGTTGGCGTGGTGGTCGAGCTCGACGTTGAGGACCACGGCGACCTCGGGCGCGTACTTGTGGAAGCTGCGGTCGCTCTCGTCGGCCTCCGCCACGAAGAGGTCGCCGCCGCCCTGGTGCGCGTTGGAGCCCGGCTGGTCGAGGTCTCCGCCGATGGCGTACGACGGGTCGGCCCCGAGCGTGCGGAGGGCGACCGCCAACATCGACGTCGTCGTCGTCTTGCCGTGGGTCCCGGCGACGGCGACGGCGCGGTGCCCGTCGAGGAGCGCGGCGAGCGCGTCGGAGCGGTGGACGACGGGCAGGCCGCGCTCCGTGGCGGCGGCGATCTCCGGGTTGTCGTCGCGGATGGCGCTGGAGGCGACGATGCACGTGGCGTCGGCCGGGAGGTGCTCGGCCGCGTGCCCGATCCGGACCGTCACGCCGAGCCGCCGCAGCGCCTCGACCGTCTCCGACTCGCGTGCGTCGCTGCCGGTGACGCGGGCGCCGCGCTGCGCGAGGACCTTCGCGATGCCGGACATACCCGCCCCACCGATGCCGAGGAAGTGCGGCCGCTCCATGGCAGGCGGTACGGGATGACTGGCCATGCGGGCTCCCCAAGGGTCGTGGGCTGCGAGGACCCGGGGCGACTCCCGCCCGCGGGCGGCACCCAGACTATTCGGTGTGCGCGAAGAGCTTCAGCACCGGTACGCCGACCTTGTGCCGCGCCCGTGAGGCCCAGTCCCGGTGGAAGAACTCCTCGACGAAGTGCGGCGCCGTGAGGACGACCACCTCGTCGGCCTCGGTCTGCGCGCAGACGGAGCCGAGCAGGTCGAGCGGCTGACCCTCGACGAGCTGCCCGACGGCCTCGGCGCCGGTGTCCCGCAGGCGCTTCAGCGAGAGTTCGAGCGCACGCTCCGCCTCCGGGATCGCCTCGCCGCCCCCGGGCGCCCCGCCCTCGTGCACCGCCTCGTCGACCTCGCCGAGGGCGATGTCGTCGAGCGCCCGCAGGAGGAGCCCCTGGTCGCCCCTGGGCTGCAGCAGCACGACGAAGGAGACGTGCTCCTCGCCGTGGAGCGTGGTCACCAGCTCGATGTCCTCGGACACGAGCGGCTTCTCGATCATCAACACGGTCGTGATCACGACGGGCACCCCTCAGTCAACGGGGGTCCCCGGCACAGCAGGGCCCCAACGGAACCGGTCCTCCCCCGCAGGCAGCGGGGTACGGGCACCAGTCTGCCCAAGAAGCGATAAACGGAAGGTGTCATTCCGCATTTTGCCGCGGACCGATTCGCCGCCACGGGCACCGCGCACGCCCCGAACGCACGGGGCAGGCGGACACGTTCACGCCGTCACCCGGACCGGGTGTACCTCGTGAAGAGGAAGCCGCCCTCCTCCACCACCCCGTCCAGCGCGTACTCCTGCGGCGCGGCGAGGAGCGGCCCCGCGAGGACGCCCGAGGTGCCGCCGCCGAAGAGGCGCGGAGCGAGCGAGAGGCAGACCTCGTCGAGGACGCCGGCCGCCGCCAGGGCGCCGAGCAGCCGAGGCCCGCCCTCGGTCAACTGCCGCCGCAGCCCCAGCTCCGCCAGCGCTCCGGGGATCAGCTCGGCGCGTGCGTGCGCCTCCTCCCCGGCGAAGACGACCCGTGCGCCCGCGTGCCGCGCGGCGGCCACACGCTCGGCAGGCGCCCGCTCCCCCGTGACGACCAGCGTCGGGACGGCGGGCGAGGTGAACAGCGGGGCGGTGAAGTCGAGTTCGAGCCCGGCGCTGACGACCGCGACCGCCGCGGCAGGGCCCTGCCCCCTCGCCTCACGCGCGGCCGCGAACGCCCTGCGCGCCCGCGCCGGCCCGTACCCCTCGCGCCGAACCGTCTCGGCGCCGACGACGACCACGTCGGCGAGCGCGCGGAGCACCCCGAAGATCCGCATGTCGGCAGGCGAGGAGAGCGGCTGCGAACGCCCCTCGTGCTCGGTGGCGCCGTCGAGCGAGGAGACCATGTTCGCGCGCAGCCAGCGCCCCGAGGGCCCGAGCGGCTCGGGGTAGGCGTACTCGGCGGCGATCTCCTCGAGGGGCCACTCCCGGCCGCCCGGCCGGTCCGCAACTACAGGGAACAGACGTCGCATATGCGGCAGTGTGGCAGGTCGCACACCCCGCGCGGAGAGCGGTGGTGTGTGACGGCGCACACCGGCGGGACCGCCCCTGCCCTGCTGCTTTAGCATGGCTGCCGTGTCCACGTCCGCCGAACAGACGACCGAACCCGCCGGCGATGCCCCGGGGCCGCTCGCGCTGACCGCGCGAGCGCCGCACGTCCCCGCGGAGCAGCTCGTCGCCGAGCTGGTGCCGCCGCCGCGGTTCGACTCCGTCCGCTTCGACACCTACGTGCCCGACCCGCAGCAGCCCAGCCAGGCGGAGGCGGTCTCCGTGCTGAGCGGCTTCGCCGAGGGGCTCGGCGAAGCCGAGGGCGAGGGCGGCCGGCGCGGCTGGTTCCGGCGCGCACCGAAGCGCCCGGCACGGGGCGGACCCGGCGGGGTCTACCTCGACGGCGGCTACGGCGTCGGCAAGACCCACCTCCTCGCCTCGGTCTGGCACGCGACGCAGGCCCCGCCCGAGCGCAAGGCGTTCGGCACCTTCGTGGAACTCACCAACCTCGTCGGCGCGCTCGGCTTCCAGCAGACGGTCCGCACGCTCGGCAGCCACCGCCTGCTCTGCATCGACGAGTTCGAGCTCGACGACCCCGGCGACACCGTCCTCGTCTCGACGCTCCTCGGCCGCCTCGTCGACGAGGGCGTCGCGCTCGCCGCGACCTCCAACACCCTCCCGGGCAAGCTCGGCGAGGGCCGGTTCGCGGCGGCCGACTTCCTCCGCGAGATACAGGGGCTCTCCGCGCACTTCCGCACCGTCCGCATCGACGGCGAGGACTACCGCCACCGCGGCCTCCCCGCTTCCCCCGCGCCCCACTCGCCCGAGGCGGTCGACGCCGCGGCACGCACCGTGCCGGGCGCCGCGCTCGACGACTTCGGCGCCCTCCTCGACCACCTCTCCCGGGTCCACCCGAGCCGGTACGGCGCCATGGTCAAGGGCGTCGGCGCGGTCTGCCTCACCGAGGTGCGCCCCGTCCCCGACCAGTCGACGGCACTGCGCCTCGTCGTCCTCGCCGACCGGCTCTACGACCGGGAGATACCCGTCCTCTCCTCCGGCGCCCCCTTCGACGAGCTCTTCGGCGAGGAGATGCTGAAGGGCGGCTACCGGAAGAAGTACTTCCGCGCGATATCCCGCCTCACCGCCCTCGCACGGGACGGTGAGCGCCTCCTCTCCCCGGCCGGCGCCTGAGCCTCCGGGCCACCGACGGCGGCCGACGTGCCCGTCGCGGCAACTCCCGGGCGTGTGCACGGTGTTCGCACGCGCGTCCACGTGGTACACACGGTGCACTTCCGCGTCGGGCGGCGTGCGCCGCCCGCTCGCGGAGGGCGGTTCCTGTCTGTCCAGGTCACCCACTCCAGGGAGTGTTGCCCCGATGACGGCTTCTGCTCAGTCACGACAGTCCGGACAGTCCCAGCCCCAGCAGCCCCGAAGGTCCCGTAGGCAAGTCCTCGCCGCGAGCGGCGCGGCCGGCGTAGGGGTCGCCTTCAGCGGCGCCCTCGCCGAACTCTTCACCGGTACGGCGGCGGCCCAGGCCACGGGAGGCAGATCGGGGTACGGCCCGCTCGTCCCCGACCCCGCAGGGCTCCTCGACCTCCCCGAGGGCTTCTCCTACCGGGTGCTCTCCCGAGAGGGCGACGCGCTCTCCTCCGGCGAGGGCCGGGTGCCCAGCCACTTCGACGGCATGGCCGCCTTCGCGGGCGCGGGCTCGTCGGTCTGGCTGGTCCGCAACCACGAGAACCGCATGGACGCGGAGATCGCCGTGCCCACCGTCGACGGGCTCACCTACGACCCCGAGGGCAAGGGCGGCTGCACTCTCCTCCACCTCGACGGCAGGGGCGGAGGCACGAGCGAACGCGTCGGCATCGCCGGCACCTCCACCAACTGCGCGGGCGGACCCAGCCCTTGGGGAACGTGGCTCACCTGCGAGGAGACCGAGTACCTCGCGGGCGAGGAGGGCTACACCAAGGACCACGGGTTCGTCTTCGAGGTCGGCTTCACCCGGCGGGCGCCCACCTCCGTCGAACCCCTCACGGCGATGGGCCGGTTCCAGCACGAGGCCGTCGCCTTCGACCCGTCCGACGGCACCGTCTACGAGACCGAGGACGCCTTCGACCACCCCTTCGGCCTCTTCTACCGCTTCCTCCCCGACAAGCCGAGGGGCGGCCCGGGTTCACTGGCGGCAGGCGGGACGCTCCAGGCGATGCGCGTCCCCGACGTACCCGACCTCTCCTCCGTCACCGAGACCGGCACCTCCTTCAAGGGCATCGAATGGGTCGACGTCCCCGACCCGCTCGCGGCCGAGACCCCCATACGCTTCCAGGACTTCGGCAAGGGCGGCATCACCCACGGGCAGAAGCTCGAAGGCTGCTACTGGGGCGGCACCTGCGTCTACTTCGTCTCCAGCTTCGCCAGGATCGACGAGGGCTCGGCCGCCGAGCACTACGGGCAGGTGTGGCGGTACGACCCGAAGGCCAACCGGCTCACCCTCGTCGTCGTCTTCGGCCCCGACACCGACGTCCAACTCCCCGGCGAATCCCCCGACAACATCTGCCTCGCCCCCAGCGGCGGCCTGATGGTCTGCGAGGACGGCGAAGGAGCACAGCACGTCTTCGGCCTCACCCGGCAGGGCTCCGTCTACCCGATGGCGCGCAACCGGCAGAACGTCGGCGACGAGGACGAGCCCTCCTGGGGCGAGTTCGCGGGCGTCACCTTCTCCCCCTCGGGCGACACCATGTTCGTCAACGTCTACACGCCCGGCACCACCTTCGCCGTGACGGGTCCCTGGCGGCACTGAGCCCGCGGGGAAGTCCCTGCGCGGGCGGGGAAGTTCACACGCCGCGAGGGCGGTAGCGCCCGAACCCGCCCTCGGTGTCGAGCACTTGCCCGGTGATCCAGCGCGCCTCGTCGCTCACCAGCCATGCGATGAGGCGCGCCGGGTCGTCCGGCTCCCCATAGCGGCCGAACGGGAACATGGGCGCCACCGTCCGCCACATCTCCTCGGTGAGGTAACCGGTGTCCACCGGGCCCGGGTTGACGGTGTTGAGGCGGATGCCGCGGTCGGCGAGCTGGTCGGCGAGGGTCTGCGTGACCCCGTGGAGCGCCGCCTTCGCCACGGCGTACGCGACCTCGCCCGGGAGCGGGCCGAGGTGCTGGCCCGACGTCATGAAGACCACCGCGCCGCCCTCCCGGCCGTCGTGCCGCTCGGCGAAAGCCTGCGCCAGCAGGATGCACGAGCGCGCGTCGACGGCCCAGTGCCGGTCGAGCTCCGCCTCGGTGAGCGCCCCCAACGGGCCGTCCTGCCCGGTGAGCGCGTGGTTGCAGACGAGGACGTCGACGTGCCCGAACTCCCCCGCCGCAGCACCGAGCAGGCGCTCGGGCGCTCCCGGCTCGCCGAGGTCGCCCGCGCCCTCCGCGACCCGCGTCCCGTCCACGGCCAGGTGCCCGGCGACGCCCGCGATCACCGCGTCGAGATCGTCCTCGCCCCACTCCTGATCGCGATCGTGCGGGACATGGTGGTGGAGGAAGACGTCGGCCCCCCAGGAGGCCAGCCGGCAGGCGATCGCGTAACCGATGCCGCCACGCCTGCTCACACCCGTCACGAGGGCGGTGCGCCCCGCCAGCGGAAAGGGGGCGCGGCCTTGGTGCCGCGCTGCGTCGATCTCCATCGCCCGACGGTCACACGCCCGGCCGACGGGGTTCAAGCACCGAGCAGAACTCCCCCGGCTCCCCCGCGGCCGACGGCAACTCCCGTCCGTACGAGGGGACTTGCCCCAAGGGGGCACCCGGCGTCCGGGCACACCGAACCCGGCCGCGCCCCTGCTGGCAGACTGGACGCGTGAACGGTTCCGAAAGCCCCCTGCCTCCTACGGACGACGACGCGGCCGACGACCCGGCGACCGAGTACGCCCTGCCTCTCGTCATCCGCCTGGAGCGCTCGGCCCCGCCGACCCGTACCGACGCGATGGAGACCGCGGCGCGGGCGGTGCTCGCCCTCCTCGCCGATCCGCGGACCACCGAGGAGACCGGCGAGTGGCACAAGCGCGTGCTGCTGTGGGAAGAGCGCGCCATCCGCAAGGTCGTCCGCCGGGCACGCGGCGCCGAGTGGCGGAGGGCCTCCGCGCTCCCGGGGCTCACCGCGACGGGCTCGCCCGCGCAGCCGCCGCTCGGCCCCGGCGGCCCCGGCACGCCCGAGGAACACGCGCCGGCGCAGGTGCGGGTCTTCCCGCCCGTACCCGTCGGCGCCTGGCCGAAGGACCTCGCCCGACTCCAGGTCTCCGGCACCGACTTCGAGGACCCGCGGCCGCCCCCGCCGCCCGCGGCCGGCACCCCCGTCCTGTGGCTCAACCCCGCGCTGGAGATGACGGCGGGCAAGGCGATGGCGCAGGCCGGGCACGCCGCGCAGCTCACCTGGTGGGCGCTGGACCACCGGGCACGCGAGGAGTGGGCGGCCACCGGCTTCCCGCTCGCCGTCCGCTCCGCCCACGGACCCGCGCAGTGGGCGACGCTCGCCGGAGGACACCTGCCCGTCGTCCGCGACGCCGGGTTCACCGAGGTGGCGCCGGGCTCCTGCACCGCCGCCGCGGAGCACCCGGCCTTCCGTTAGGCACGCCGACCGCCCACGCTCGCAAGGGCGTCGCGGCCGAAAATCGTCCGGATTCCGGCACAACGCTGGCGAACGCGGGCGCCCGGTACTAGAACTCTCGTTCATGTGGGTGCCACTCCTCGTCCTTGCCTGGATCGCCGCCCTGCTGAGCTGCGCGCGTCTCTGCCGGGTGTCAGCGGCAGCCGACCGGCCGGAGACCGTCCCCGCACAGGGCCGCGCGCTCAGCCTCTACGAGACGGCCTACCTCTGCGGCGGACCCGACCGCGTGGCCGAGGTCGCGCTCGTCTCGATGGCCCGGCGTCGGCGGGTGCTCGTCGCGCACACCGGATGGGCCACGGTCGTCGACCCGGACCCGCACGATCCCGTCGAGGAGTTGCTGATCGAGCGGTTGGGCGGCCCCGGCGGCCAGTCGTCGGTCGCGCGGGTACGGGCGGCCCTCGCCGCGGCCGAACCGGTGCGCAGGATCGGCGAACAGCTCGCCGCCGTCGGCCTCGCCGTGCCCCCCGCACTGCGCGACTCGGTCACCGCGGCGCTCGACCAGGTGCGCAGGGCGACGCTCATCGTCCTCGGGACGGGTGTCGCGGCGGAGGCCGTCGCCGCGGGCGACGGCGCGGACACCGGCTCGGTGGCCGCCTGGTTCCTGCTCCCCCTGGTGCTGAGCCTCGGCTGCATGGCGATAGCGCACGTGGAGGTCAGGCCGCTCGCCCGCTGGGCCTCCCCCGCGGGCCTCCGCCTCGTCCACACCTCGACCCCGCTCACGCCGGCCCCCGGCGACGAGTCGACCGGCCTCACCGCCTTCGCACACCTGGGCCCCCGCACGCTCCCCGAACCGCACCTGCGTGCGGCGCTCGGCGGCGACCCGTCCCCGCTTCGGGGGTAATGGCCACCACACCGCGAATACGTCCTTTACCTCATCAGCCAATGCGCTGAGCATCCTTATCGGGCGCAACACCCGGTTCGAGCGGTTCCCTTCGAACGAGGAGACTCAGTGCGCGCAGCAGCGATCCACGGAACCCTCGGCGCCCTGGCGCTGACGGCCGCGACCCTGGCGACCGGCACCCCCGCCGCCGCCGACCAGCCCCGCCCAGCGGCCACCACCGCGGAACGAGGCACCGCCGTCGCAGCGGCCGAGGCGGCGGCAGCGGGCGTCGACTGGCAGGAGTGCCCCCCGCGCGAGCACCTGCCGGCACCCGCCGAGTGCGGCACCGTACGCGTCCCCGTCGACTACTCCCGGCCGCAGGGCGAGCACCTCGACCTCACCGTCAGCCGGAAGCGCGCGCAGCCGGCCGAGGGGAAGGGCGCGCGGCTCGGCTCGCTCGTCTACAACCCCGGAGGCCCCGGCGCGAGCGGCATGCGGTTCGCGCTCTACGGGGACGTCCTCGGCGGCGTCTGGAAGAAGCTCAACCGCCGCTGGGACCTGGTCGGTTACGCGCCCCGCGGCGTCGGCCGCTCGGCACCGCTCAGCTGCCAGGACCCGAAACAGTTCACCGCCGCGCCCAACCCCTCGCCCCGCCGCCCCTCGGCCGAGTACAAGGAGCAGAGGAAGGAGCGCGCCGCCTCCTACGCGAAGGGCTGCGCGCAGGCGCAGGGCAAGCGGCTCGCGCACTACACCACCGAGGAGAACGCCCGCGACCTCGACGTCCTCAGGGCCGCCCTCGGCGAGCGGAAGCTCTCCTTCTTCGGCGTCTCCTACGGCACCTACCTCGGCGCCGTCTACGCCAGCCTCTTTCCCGGCCACGTCCACCGCCTCGTCCTCGACAGCGTCGTCGACCCCACGCCCTCGAACATCTGGTACCGCTCCAACCTCCGCCAGAACGCCGCCTTCGAGCAGCGCTGGAACGACTGGAAGCGCTGGACGGCGAAGCACCACCGGAGCTACGGGCTGGGCCGCGACGCGCAGCAGGTGCAACGCTCCTTCGACGAGGTGCGCGACGCCGTCGAGAAGAAGCCGGCCGGCGGCGAGGTCGGCCCCAAGGAGCTGCTCGCCGCCTACCTCCGGACCGGATACGCCGACTCCGTCTGGGCCGAACACGCGGAGGCGCTCGCGGAGTTCCGCAGGGGACGGCCCGGGCCGCTGGAGGCGCTCGCGGCGCCCGACCCGGCGCGCGCGGTCGAGGACGAGAACGGGCAGGCCGTCTACAACGCCGTCGAGTGCGCCGACGCGCGCTGGCCCCGCGACTGGTCGCGGTGGGACCGCGACACCACGGCCTCGGACGCGGTGGCGCCCTTCTCCAGCTGGGAGAACACCTGGATGAACCTGCCCTGCGCCTACTGGCCGACCACCCCGCGCACCGACCCCCCGCACGTCGGCACCGACCCCGGCCGGCTCCCCGGCGTCCTCCTCCTCGCCGGGACGCGGGACGCCGCGACGCCGTACGCCGGTGCGCTGGAGACGCAGCGGAGGCTGCCGGGCTCCTCCCTCGTCACGGAAGCCGGCTCCGGTACGCACGGAGTCGCGGGCGGCAACGCCTGCGTCGACCGGCACCTCGCCGCGTACCTCCTCGACGGGAGGACACCGGGGATGCGCGCCGAGTGCGAGGGCCGGCCCGCACCCGCACCGGGGACCTGACCTCCGCGGCGCCCCGCTCGGTGGCGCTTCGTTTGGGGAGGCCCGCTCGGGAGCACCCGGGGGCGCACGAGCGGTCGGCGCACGGTGCCGTCCGCGCGCCGGGACGAGGAGGCGTGTGATGGCCGACACCGACATGGCACAGGTGATGGACGCCATTCAGGACGCCGATTTCCCCGCAACGAAGGACCAGCTCGTCGCAGTCGCACAGGCGGCGGACGCGAGGGACCAGGTCCTCCAGACGCTGCAGGCGCTCCCGCCCGTCGAGTACGACAATCGCGAGGACGTGGCGCGCTCGGTGCGCCTGCCCGTCGACTCGGACCTCGACCACAGCAAGGCCCAGCGCAACGACCAACTGCGCGGGGGCGGCAAGCACGGCCTCTCCGGACACCTGCGGGACGTGCCGAAGCCTCCCGTCGAGGAGGAGTTGAGCCGCCGCCCCCGCTCCAGCGGGGGCGAGCCGTGAGCCGCCCCCCGCGTCAGGCGAGCTGGTCGAGGAGTTCGCCGATCGGCTTGCGGCGCCCGGTGTAGAAAGGCGTCTCCTCGCGGACGTGCCTGCGGGCCTCCGAGCCGCGGAGGTGGCGCATGAGGTCGACGATGCGGTGGAGGTCGTCGGCCTCGAAGGCGAGCATCCACTCGTAGTCGCCGAGCGAGAACGCCGGCACCGTGTTGGCGCGCACGTCGGGGAAGCCGCGCGCCATCTTCCCGTGGTCGGCGAGCATCGTGCGCCGCTCGTCGTCGGGGAGCAGGTACCACTCGTAGGAGCGCACGAACGGGTAGACGCTGACGTAGGCGCGCGGCTCCTCCTCCGCGAGGAACGCCGGGATGTGGGACTTGTTGAACTCCGCGGGACGGTGGAGCGCCATGTTGGACCAGACCGGCTCGAGCAGCCGCCCGAGCCCCGTGCGGCGGAAGCGGTTGTAGGCGTCCTGGAGCGCGTCGGCGGTCTCCGCGTGCCACCAGATCATCAGGTCCGCGTCGGCGCGCAGCCCGGAGACGTCGTAGGTGCCGCGGACCGTGGTGTCGGCGGCGTCGAGCTCCGCGAAGAGCTCCGCCACCTCCTCGGCGAGCGCCTTGCGGTCCTCGGGGAGCGGTTCGCGCAGCCGGAACACCGACCACATGGTGTAGCGGATGACCTCGTTGAGGTCCTTCGCCCGCTTGCCCGGGCTCTTCTCCGCCCCGGGGCGGTTGCCCGCGTCGTCAGACATGGCTCTCTCGTCCTTCTCGCTTGCTGCTCTGCCCCGCCTCCGCGAGGGCCTGGTCGGCCGCGCTGCGGCCGCTCGCCGCACAGGCCGGGATGCCGACCCCGTCCAACGCGGCGCCGCACAGCGCCAGTCGCGGCACCGAGCCTAGCGCCGCGCGGATGCGTCCGACCCGGGCCTGATGGCCCGAAGGGTACTGCGGAAGGCCCGCGTCCCAGCGCGTCACGAGGGTGTCGACCGGCTCCGCCGTGATCCCCGCGGCGGCGGCCAGGTCGGCGCGGGCGAGCGCGGCGAGCTCTGCGTCGTCGCGTTCCAGCACCCGCTCCTCGCCGTGCCTGCCGAGCGAGGTGCGCACGAGCGTCAGCTCGGGCGCCTGCTCGGCGACCCAGCGCCACTTGCTTCCAGAGAACGTCGCCGCCTTGATGGAGCGGCCGTCCACCGGCGGCACGAGGAAGCCGCTCCCCGCGGGCAGCGACACCTCGCGGCGGCGGAACGCCATGGTCACGAGCGCCATCGAGGCGTACTCGTACGCCGCCAACTCGGCTGCGGCGCCCGGTGATTCCGCCCTCAGCAGCTCGGCGGCCGCGGGCGCGGGGGCGGCGACGACGACGGCGTCCGCGGTGAGGCTCCGCTCTCCCTCGGGCCCCTCCACGACCGCGCCCCAGCCGTCGGCGGCCCGCTCCAGGCGCCGCACCCGCGACCCGGTCCTGACCTCGGCACCGGCCGCCCGGCAGGCGTCGGCGACCGCCTGCGGCAGCCGTCCGAGCCCGCCCCTGATACCGAGGAAGGCGGGCGGCTGCTCCCCTTCGGCACGCTCCGCGGCGCGACGGCTCTCGCGCTGCACGGCACGCACCGCGGCGAGGAGCGAGGGCTCCTGCCTCGCGGCCTCGTAGAGCTGCGGGACGGCCGCGCGCATCGAGATGCGGTACGCGTCGCCCGCGTACACGCCGCCGAGGAGCGGCTCGACGAGCCGGTC
>NZ_AJTQ01000200.1 GCF_000262345.1 Streptomyces xiaopingdaonensis
CTCGCCGATCGCCGCGTCCTCACCGATCTCGGTCCGCGGCAGCCGCTCGTCCTCGGCGATCCGGGCGAGACCCTCGGGCGAGACGATGCCGCGCAGCGCCTCGGCGTCGCCGGGCACGCCCATCACGTGGCCCTTCGGCATCGGGCGGATCTCGCCGCGGTTCCACAGGGCGCCGCCCGCGACGTCGGGGGCACTGAGGTCCTCGCCGAGCCCTGCGGCGCGGGCGAGTTCGACGGCCTCCGGGCGGCGCGCCAGCATCGACTCGGCGCCGAGGTCGACGGCGGCTGCGCCGGCGACGGAGCCTGCCTGCACCTTCCCGCCGACGCGCGAGGAGGCTTCGAGCACGGTGGTGCGCACGCCCCGCGAGCTGAGCCTGTGGGCAGCGGCGAGCCCCGAAATGCCGCCTCCGATGACAAGAACGTGCATGTGCCGCAGTCTCCCAGACGCCGTCCCGCACCCGGCGCCCGGCCTCCGCACGGCGCCCGTGAGGCAGACTCGCCGTACGGACACCCACGGAAGGGAGCGCCCTCCATGGCGGGCAGGGAGCGGATGGTCGTCGTCGGCGGGGACGCCGCGGGGATGGCAGCGGCGTCGCAGGCCCGACGGCTGCGCGGCGAGGACGAGTTGGAGATCGTCGCGTTCGAACGGGGGCGGTTCACCTCGTACTCGGCATGCGGCATCCCGTACTGGGCCGGAGGGCTCGTCGACGGACCGGACGCGCTCATCGCGCGGACCGCCGACGAGCACCGCGAGCGCGGCATCGACCTGCGCCTGCACACCGAGGTCACGGAGATCGACACCGACCGGCAGCGGGTGCGCACGGCCGCGCCCGGCGCGGAGGGCGGCGCGTGGACGGGGTACGACGCGCTCGTGGTGGCGACCGGGGCCAGGCCCCTGCGGCCGCCGCTTACGGGCATCGAGGCACCCGGCGTCTTCGGCGTGCAGACGCTCGACGACGGCGAGGCGCTGCTCGACGGCCTGGAGCAGCAGGAGCGCAGGCCGCGTCCGGAGGGCGGGCGCCGCGCCGTGGTCGTCGGCGGCGGGTACATCGGCGTCGAGATGGCCGAGGCGATGGTCCACCGCGGGTACCGCGTGACGCTCGTCGACCGCAAGCCGCAGCCGATGTCGACCCTCGACCCGGACATGGGCGCGCTCGTCGGCGAGGCGATGGAGGGCTTCGGCATCGAGACGGTCAGGGGCGCCGAGGTGACCGGCATCGTCACCGACGCGGAGGGGCGCGCCTGCGCCGTCGCCACCGCGGAGCGCGAGTACCCGGCCGACGTGGTCGTGCTGGGGCTCGGCGTACGGCCGGAGGCCGGGCTGGCGAAGCGCGCGGGCATGCCCGTCGGTGAGCACGGAGGCATCCTGACGGACCTGTCGATGCGGGTCGAGGGGTACGGGAACGTGTGGTCGGCCGGCGACTGCGTCGAGGTCCTCGACCTCGTCTCGGGGCGCCAGCGCCACCTGCCGCTCGGCACCCACGCCAACAAGCAGGGACAGGTCGTCGGCAGCAACGTCGGCGGCGACTACGCGACCTTCCCCGGCGTCGTCGGCACGGCGGTGAGCAAGGTCTGCGACCTGGAGATCGCGCGCACGGGGCTGCTGGAGCGCCAGGCGGCCGACGTCGGGCTGCAGTTCGAGACCGTGACGGTGGAGTCGACGAGCCGGGCCGGCTACTACCCGGGGGCACGCCCGATGCGCGTGAAGATGCTCGCCGAGCGGCGGTCGGGGCGGCTCCTCGGGGTGCAGATCGTCGGCAGGGAGGGCGCGGGCAAGCGCGTCGACGTCGCAGCCGTCGCGCTCACCGCGGGCATGACCGTCGAGCAGATGACCGCCCTCGACCTCGGCTACGCGCCGCCCTTCTCCCCCGTCTGGGACCCGGTGCTCATCGCGGCACGCAAGGCGACGGCGGCGGTGCGGGCCGGGCAGGCGCCGGGTCGCAGCGGGTAGGCGGACTCAGGACGCCGAGCGCTCGTGCACGTGCTCGACGAGTCGGGTGAGCGCGTCCGGGTCCGTCTGCGGGAGGACGCCGTGGCCGAGGTTGAAGACGTGCCCCTCCAAGCCGGCGGCCTCGGCGAGGATCCGGTCGGCCTGCTCCGCGGCGACCTCGCGGGGCGCGAAGAGCACCGCGGGGTCGAGATTGCCCTGCACCGCCTTGCCGGGGCCGATGCGCCGTGCCGCCTCGTCGAGCGGGACCCGCCAGTCGGCCCCGACGAGATCGGCCCCCGCCTCGCCCATGGCGCCGAGGAGTTCGCCGGTGCCGACGCCGAAGTGGATGCGGGGGACCTCGTACCCGGCGACGGCCGAGAAGACCTTCGCCGAGGCCGGCTGGACGCGGCGGCGGTAGTCGTGCAGGGAGAGCGCGCCGACCCAGGAGTCGAAGAGCTGCACCGCGTCGGCGCCCGCCTCGATCTGGACGGAGAGGAAAGCGGAGGTGATCCCGGCGAGGCGGTCGAGAAGGTCGGCCCACAGCTGCGGGTCGCCGTACATCATCGCCTTGGTGTGCTCGTGGTTGCGGGAGGGACCGCCCTCGACGAGGTAGCTGGCGAGGGTGAACGGGGCGCCGGCGAAGCCGATCAGCGGCGTCGTCCCCAGCTCGCTCCGCAGGATGCGTACGGCCTCAGCGACGTAGGAGACGTCGTCGGGCTCGAGCGGACGGAGCCGCTCCAGGTCGTCCCGCGTTCTGATCGGCTGCTCGACGACCGGACCGACGCCCGGCTTGATGTCGAGGTCGATGCCGATCGCCTTGAGCGGCACGACGATGTCGCTGAAGTAGATCGCCGCGTCCACACCGTGCCGCCGCACGGGCTGGAGGGTGATCTCCGCCACGAGGTCGGGCCGCATGCACGCCTCCAGCATCGCCGTGCCCTCGCGCACCTTCCGGTACTCGGGGAGCGAGCGGCCTGCCTGCCGCATGAACCACACAGGGGTGTGCGGCACCGGCTCCCGCCGGCAGGCGCGCAGGAACGCGGAGTCCGCGGCGGGGCTGGGTCGGAGGGACGGCGCGGCGCCGTCGGCGGGGTGGGAGTTCACGCTGGAGAGTCTCGCACGCGCGCCGCACCGGACGACGCCCGAGTCCGGCATCGAGGCGGGGTGTCCTGCGGGCGCGGAGCGACGCGGCCGCCTACTCTTTCGGCCTATGACAGCGGCTCAGGCATCGACGGCGGGGGGCGCCTCCGGCGCAGGGGAGACCGGCGGCGGCGAGGCCGTACCGCCCGCGTTCGCAGCGGCGGTCGGCGCGCTCCGGGACGCGGCACCGCGCGCGGGGGTGGCGTTCGCCCCGCTTCCGGCACCGCGCCGACTCGCGCCGTACGCGCACGCCCTGGAGGCGTCGGTCACCGACCCGGACGAGGAGCCGGACGAGGAAGCGGAGCCGGCCGAACTCGCCGACGGGAGGTTCGTCCTCCTCCACGACCCGGCGGGGCGCGAGAGCTGGCAGGGCGGTTTCCGCGTCGTGACGCTGGCACGCGCCGAGCCGGAGCCGGAGATGGCGAGCGATCCCCTTCTCCCCGAGGTCACCTGGTCCTGGCTCACCGGAGCCCTGGAGGCCCGCACGGCCGGCCACGCCGCGGCGAGCGGGACCGTCACCCGCTCCGACTCCGCCTTCTTCGGCGACCTCGCGGAGAAGCCGCAGCAGACGGCGCTGGAGATCCGCGCCAGTTGGACCCCGCTGCCGGCGGGCGACGACGGCCCTCCCGACTTCGCGGCGCACCTCGCCGCCTGGTGCGAGCTGCTCGCCCAGTGCGCCGGCCTCCCCCCGGACGCCTCGGCGCCCGGCACCGACCGCGCCGCCTCCGTCGTGCAGCTCCCGCAGCGCCGCGGACCGCAGCGCCGCTGACGGCGCGCGTCAACTCCCTTTCCGGGCAAGGGGATCGGGCGACGGGCACGTCGGCCGCGGCACCCACGGGGGATACGCGCGCTCCCCGCGGAATTACGGTCACCGAATCGTGATCTTCCTCTAAAGGCCGCGAGGAGAGCTGCCGAAGGAGTCAGTGACCCTTCCACACGGAGCACCGGCTCACCCCGAGACCGCCAGGAGCCGCGCCCCGTTCTCCCCTCCACTCCCCCTCAGGAGGCCCGGTGTCCGTTCTCCTAGAACACCCCACAAGCCTGGTCGCCTACCGTCCCAACAAGCCCACCGCCATGGTGGTCGTGGCCGATCCGCGTGTGCGGTCGACCGTGACGAGACACCTGTGGGCGCTCGGTGTACGGGACGTGATCGAGGCCTCGTCCATCGCGGAGGCGCGTCCGCGCGTCTCCAACCCTCGTGACATCTGCGTCGCCGACGTGCACCTCCCCGACGGCTCGGGCCTGACGCTCCTCTCCGAGACCCGGGCCGCCGGCTGGCCCAACGGCCTCGCCCTCTCCGCGGCCGACGACATCGGCGCCGTCCGCAACGCCCTCGCGGGAGGCGTCAAGGGCTACGTCGTCACGGGTACCCGCACCAACCTCGGCGGTGCGCTGCCCACCCGGCACGGTGCCGCGCCCATCGGCGCGGCCGCGGCCCGGATGCACCGGCGGCCCGGGGGCGGGCCCGGCGGGCCCGGACATCCGGGCGGGCAGCGCGAGTTGTCCGGGCGGGAGGTCGAGGTGCTGCGGCTGGTCGCCGAGGGCCAGTCGAACAAGGCGATCGGCGTCTCCATGGGGCTCTCGGCGCTCACGGTCAAGAGCCACCTCGCGCGGATCGCGCGGAAGCTCGGCACGGGCGACCGGGCGGGCATGGTCGCGGTGGCGCTCCGTACCGGCATCATCCACTGAGGCACCCGCCTCACCGTCCGCTCCCCTTCCGCAAAGCAACCTCCGCTCAACGAAGAGGCCGTGCTTCAGTGCCGCGGCCGCACGGCGCCCGTCGAGGTAACGTTCCGTCGGCGGGCGCTTCGCATTGTGTGTGCGCGGATACCCTTTACAGGTGACCGACGCCCAAGAGACCGCATCAACGAAGGCAGCTCAAGCCACCTCCGAGGCACCGGGCTCCAGTCCCGTCCCCCTGCTGGCGCCGCGCGAGGGTGTTCCCCCCGTGACCACCACCGCCGAGGGTCTGGCCGAAGCAACCGGTTCGTTCGCAGAAGCATCTGGCCCCGTCGCCGTCGACGCCGAGCGCGCCTCCGGCTACCGCTACGGGCAACGCGCCTACCTCGTCCAGCTGAGACGCGGGGGCGCGGGCACTGCACTCATCGACCCCGTCGCCTGTCCCGACCTCTCGCACCTCGGCGAGGTGCTCGCCCCTGCCGAGTGGGTGCTCCACGCGGCGACGCAGGACATCCCCTGTCTGCGTGAGATAGGCATGCTCCCGCACCGGATCTTCGACACCGAGCTCGCCGGGCGCCTCGCCGGCTTCCCCCGCGTGGGGCTCGGCGCCATGGTCGAGAGCGTCCTCGGCTACACCCTGGAGAAAGGCCACTCGGCGGTCGACTGGTCGACGCGCCCGCTCCCGGAGCCGTGGCTGCGGTATGCCGCACTCGACGTCGAGCTCCTCGTCGACCTGCGCGACGCGCTGGAGAGCGAGCTGGCGCAGCAGGGCAAACTCGACTGGGCGCGGCAGGAGTTCGCGGCCATCGCGGCGGCGCCCGTGCCGCCGCCGCGCAAGGACCCGTGGCGGCGTACGTCCGGCATGCACAAGGTGCGGCGGCGCCGGCAGCTCGCCGCGGTCCGCGAGCTCTGGTCGGCGCGGGACGCCGTCGCACGCCAGCGGGACCTCTCGCCCGGCAAGGTGCTCACGGACGCGGCGATCGTCGAGGCCGCGCTCGCGATGCCGACGAGCATGCGCGCCCTCTCCGCGCTGCCCGGGTTCGGGCAGCGGATGGGGCGCCGCCAGCTCGAGGAGTGGTACGCGGCCGTCGAGCGCGCGCGAGGCATGGCGGAGGGCGAACTCCCGCAGCAGGCGCAGCCGTCGGGCGGCCCGCCGCCGCCGCGGGCGTGGGCCGACAAGGACCCGGTGGCGGCGGCCCGGCTGACCGCCGCGCGGACGGCCGTCAGCGCGCGGGCCGAAGAACTGGACATGCCGCAGGAGAACCTGCTGACGCCCGACACCGTGCGCCGGCTGTGCTGGGAGCCGCCCTCCGAGGGCTCGGCCGAGGCGGTCGGCGCCTTCCTGCGGGAGCACGGTGCCCGCGAGTGGCAGGTCGA
>NZ_AJTQ01000201.1 GCF_000262345.1 Streptomyces xiaopingdaonensis
CCGCTGCTCGTCGAGGCGCTCCAGCACCGCGAGTGAGCCCGGCTGCCGCGCGGCGCTTCGGGAGACGGCGCGCGGCGCCCCTCACCCTCAGTACGGCACGCCAACTAGACGCGCATGCAGGGGTGTTGACGCCCCCCGGGAAGGGCTCTACCTGCCGTGCCGCCCTCTGCGAGAGCGCCTGACGTGTCGGAAAAGGCGGCACGACTGCTCGTACTGCTCTCCGAGCACGGAGACGGCGAGAGCGCTCGGCTCCCGTCGCGAACGGCCCGAGCATGCCGCGGAACGGGTGCTTCCCCCACGTCGTCCTCCTCGAGGAGGGACGGGCCCTTGGGGTGCAACCGCGTGCTACGGGCCGGAGTTCCTCGCCTCCGGAAGAGCAGCCGCGTATACCGCTCCCCCGGACGACGGCAACTCGCCACCGCACGGGACCGGTTCGCCCGCAGGCGGTTCGGTGCGCGCCGGGTTCCGCCGCGAAGCCCTCGCGCCAACTCGCCCAGGACGGCTTCCAGTCGAGCTGCTGCGCCGCCAACGCGCTGCTGGCGCCCTGGAGTTCGTCCATGAAGACCACTCCGTAGGGCCCGACCACGGGACGCACCGGCCGGGCAGGGACGCGCATCGGCGCCTTGGCACCGCCCCGCACCGTGTTCGCGTCCCCTCCAGGGCCATGGCGACGGCCGCGGCGGCGTCCCTGGCGTGGACGAACGAGAAGGCGGCCGCGCCCTCGCCGACTGCCGTTCCCCTCTGCACGGCCGGGAGTGGGATTTCCGGCCGCCGCACGCCCCAGCGTCACCGCTCGCCACGTCATCAGCGAGGTCACGGGAGCCGACCCCGCGCAGGGCTACGTCGTCGAGGTCCGCACCGAACGGGGACGTGTTCGAGGGTCTGTCGGGCTTCTCCTCGCAGGGCGCGCTGGAGTCCACCGCGCCCGTGCTCGTGGCGGTGCCGGCCTTCGGCCGCTCGACGCCGTCCTCCTCCTGGGACGCGTGACGGAGGCGCGGGCACACGGCGGCACCGAGGGCGAGGCCGTCGTCACCGGCCTCTCCCGCTCCGGGCGCATCGTCACCTCCGCCGCCGTGCTGTTCTGCATCCCGGTCGCGGCATTCGCGCTCTCGCGCGTCGTACTGGTCAAGGAGCCGCGGCACCGCCCTCGCCGTGTTCCTCGACGCGATGCTGATCAGAACCGTGCTGGTGCCCTCGCTCCTGGCGCCGATGGGCTCGTGGAACTGGTGGGCACCGGGACCGCTGGGACGGTTCTGCACCGCGCTGGGGGCTCGACCGGTTGCACAGCGCCGAGGCGGCGTCCGAGCAGCCCGTCGCGTCGCGAGGCGGCGCCTCCGAGGAGGTTCCGCAACGGCGAGAGGGGCGCCCGCCACCGGCGGCGAGCGGTGGCGGGCACATCCCCGTGCCGGGTGTCAGCCGTCGCCCGGGAGGACGGTCCCGCGCGGATGCGGCGGGCGGCCGACGCATGGGCGGACGGACTCGGCCGGACGTGCGGTCGGCCTCCCGGGGGCGGCCGTCCGGCTCGGGAGCGGCGCCAACGCGCGCCCTGGGCCCGGCAGTCGGCCTTGGAAAGTCACATCACCAGGCTCAGCCCCTGCACCAGCAGCAGCGCGATCACCGAGGCGCCGGAGACGGTGAGCGTGCAGGTCTTCAGGGTGCCGCGGGTGGTCTGTCCCAGCAGTGTCTGCAGCAGCCAGAAGGTGTTGCTCGTCGCGTGGATGACGAAGAGCGAGCCGGAGCCCGCGGCGAGGGCGATGAGCACGGGCGGAACGTCGAGCCCCGAGGCGACGGGCGCGAGGATGCCGGCCGCGGTGATCGCGGCGGTGGTCACCGAGCCGATCGCCATGTGCAGCACCGCGGCGATCACCCACACCAGCAGCAACGGGGCCCAGGTGCTCGCGGAGAACCAGCTCGTGACGATGTCGCCGAGACCGACCTTCTCCACCACGGCGGCGAGCGAACCCCCGACCCCGGTGAGCACGAGGATCTGGCCGCTGGTGCGGAAGCCGCCGCTGAACGCCTCGCTCACGGCCCCTGCCGGCAGCGCGTACCGCGTCACCAGGCAGGCCCCCACGAGCCCGGCGAGCAGGCCGACCACCGGGTCGCCGAGGACGTCCACCACCGGCGAGGACCAGCCGGCGACCTCGGCGAAAGCCCCCGTCGCGATCATCAGCAGGGCGAGGAGGAGGGGGCTGAGGGAGAGCGCGAGGTGCGGTGCGGTGCGCTCGCGTACGGCGGCGGGCGCGCCGGTTCGCTCCGGCGCGGAGGGCGCTTTGCGGAGTGCGGTCCCGGCCTGCGCGCCGGCGTCCGCGCCGCCGGGGCCGCCGCCCGCGTGCCCGTCCTCCGCTGTCCCGTCCGCGGGGGCGTCGCTCTCGTCCCGCTCCGGGTTCCACAGTCCGCGCCGGCTTGCCGAGCTGAACAGGAAGAGGGCCAGCACGATGGTGACGGCGGCGACGGGGAATCCGTAGAGCAGCATCACGCCGAGCGGTATGTCCAGGAGCCCGGCGAGTGCGAGAGCCCCGATGCCCGGGACCGAGAGGGCGATGCCGACCTCGACGCCGAGGGCCATGGCGGCGGCCATCCGCGCGGTGCCGAAGGGCCCGATCCGCCGGCCGAGAGCGCGCGCGATGGGGGCGGTCATCACCAGCAGCGCGTCCGCGAAGATCGACTGCAGCACGGTGCCCATCGTCACGGCGAAGGAGTACGGCAGCCGGCGCGGGCCCAGCAGCCGCAGCAGCACCTCCACGAGCTTCTCGATCGCGCCGAGCGAGGAGAGCAGCGTGCCGAGCAGCACGCCGAAGACGATGAGCAGGCCCACCTCGGCCATCAAGTGCCCGAAGCCCTCGCTGATCGTCGTGACCGTCTCGGTGCCGAGGCCGCCCGCGAGCCCCAGGTACAGGGCCCCGAGCACCAGCGCCAGCGCCGGGTTGACCTTCGCCTTGAGGATGAGCACCACGACGCCGACGATCGCCGTCGCCGTGTGGATGACCGGTGCCGCCTCGTCCATCACAATCCCTCTCCGGTGTCCGAAATCTGCCGACGGGGAGGGGAGTTGCCGAAAAGACGGCCTGGCCGGGGGGCCGTACTCGCGTTGCGGGGTGAGGCCCTGAACGTTACGTCGTGCTGCCGCGAACTCCAACACGGGGCCCTTCACCCGACGTCCGCCCTCCGACCTGCTAACACTCTTGTGACAGCCGACGGTTCGGGCTAGTGTCCGGGCGTCGCCGCGTCGCGGAAAGATCTTCTCGCGCGCGGCCGGTCCGGGGAGGAACACCGGACCCGCGAGATCCGCAGGCGGTCGTGCTCGCGTCGGCAGTCGGGAGACCCCTCCCGCAGGCCGCGGGGTGAGAAGCAGGCCGCAACCACCGGACGGGGCGCCCGTACGGCGCCCGCACCACGGCGACGACCGCCGTACGCGCGGGAGTTTCCCTCGGCGGCGCGACCCGTCGGGGGCTCACAGGCGAGGAGAGTACGCCAGTCGCGCGCGCCGGAGGCGCGTCGGCTCGGCACCCTGCGTGCCGGGCTGGTCCGCACGGGGCGACCGCGGGTTCCCTCGGCCATGGGACCTCAACACCCCCTGAAAATGCGAACGTTGCACGGCCACGTACCCCGCCCACCACGCCCCGGCACCGGCGGACCCGCCTGCGTCGGCGAATGGCGACGGAACGTACGGCGGACACCCGCTCACTCCCCGGAAGGCGCTCCGGTGTGACGTGCGCCGCCTCGGGGAGGCGGCTCTTGCCTAGTGGTTACCCACAAGTAGCATGAACGGTGGGAAGCGCACCGTCCGGCGGCGGGCTGCTTTCTTCCGGGGAGAGACTCCCCCGGACCCCCGGCCGCACCTGGAGGAGAGCCAACGTGCCTCGTACCGCTAGGGACGTCGTCTTCGTCGACGGCGTCCGCACCCCGTTCGGCAAGGCGGGCCCCAAGGGCATCTACCACGAGACGCGCGCCGACGACCTCGTCGTCAAGTGCATCCGTGAGCTGCTGCGCCGCAACCCCTCGCTCCCGCCCGAGCGGGTCGACGAGGTCGCCCTCGCCGCGACCACCCAGATCGGCGACCAGGGCCTGACGCTCGGCCGTACCGCCGGCATCCTCGCCGGACTGCCGAAGTCGGTGCCCGGCTACTCGATCGACCGGATGTGCGCCGGTGCGATGACCGCCGTCACCACCACCGCGGGCTCGATCGCCTTCGGCGCGTACGACCTCGTCGTCGCCGGCGGTGTGGAGCACATGGGCAGGCACCCGATGGGCGAGGCCGTCGACCCGAATCCGCGCTTCGTCTCGGAGAAGCTCGTCGACCAGTCGGCGCTCTTCATGGGGATGACGGCGGAGAACCTCCACGACAGGTTCCCCCACCTCGGCAAGGAGCGCGCGGACAAGTTCGCCGTCGCCAGCCAGGAGAAGGCGGCGAAGGCCTACGCCAACGGGAAGATCCAGGAGGACCTCGTCCCGGTCTCGATCCGGCGCACCAACCCCGAAGGCGGGGAGACCGGTTGGGGCCTCGCGACCGAGGACGAGCCGATGCGGCCCGGCACCACCATGGAGAGCCTCGCCGCCCTCAAGACGCCGTTCCGTGCGCACGGCCGCGTCACGCCCGGCAACGCGGCCGGCCTCAACGACGGCGCCACCGCCTCGCTCCTCGCCGCCGAGGACGTGGCCGAGGAGCTCGGCCTCCCGGTGAAGATGCGGCTCGTCTCCTACGCCTTCGCCGGAGTGGAGCCGGAGGTCATGGGCGTCGGACCGGTGCCGGCGACCGAGAAGGCACTGCGCCAGGCCGGGCTCTCCATCGACGACATCGGCCTCTTCGAGATCAACGAGGCGTTCGCGGTGCAGGTGCTCGCGCTCCTCGACCACTACGGCATCGCCGACGACGACCCGCGGGTCAACCAGTACGGCGGCGCCATCGCCTTCGGGCACCCGCTGGCCTCCTCCGGCGTCCGGCTGATGAACCAGCTTGCGCGCCAGTTCGAGGAGCAGCCCCACGTCCGCTACGGCCTGACGACGATGTGCGTCGGCTTCGGCATGGGCGGGACCGTCATCTGGGAGAACCCCCACTGGGAGGGCAACAAGTGAGCAAGACCGCAGAGCTGCTGAACGGGGCGGCCGAGCTGTTCCCGGACGAGGTCGTCACCGAGGCGCACGTACGCCACCTCGATCTGCCCGGCAACGCCGGGCGGTTCGCGCTGATCACGCTCGACAACGGGCACGACCACAAGAAGCCGTCGACCTTCGGGCCGCAGTCGCTCGCCCGGCTCGACGCCGCGATCGACCAGGTGGAACGGGAGGCGGCGGCCGGCGAGATCGTCGGCGCCGGCATCACGGGCAAGCCGTTCGTCTTCGCCGTCGGCGCCGACCTCAAGGGCGTCGAGGCGCTCAAGGAGCACGACCAGGCGCTGGTGATCGGCAGGGGCGGGCACGACGTCTTCAGCCGGCTCGGCGCCCTGGGCGTGCCGACGTTCGCCTACTACAACGGTGCCGCCATGGGCGGCGGCGTCGAGGTCGGCCTGCACTGCACCTACCGCACGGCCTCGGCCGCACTGCCCGCGTTCTCGCTCCCCGAGGTCTTCCTCGGCCTGGTGCCCGGCTGGGGCGGCTGCACGCTGCTACCGAACCTGATCGGCGCCGAGCGCGCGGTCTCCGTGATCATCGAGAACTCGCTCAACCAGAACCGCCAGCTCAAGGGCGCGCAGGTCTACGAACTCGGCATCGCGGACGCGCTCTTCGAGGGCGCCGACTTCCTGGAGGAGTCGCTGCGCTGGACCGCGTCCGTCCTCAAGGGTGAGATCGAGGTCGTACGCGCCGAGGTCGACCGCGGCGAGGCGTGGGACGAGGCCGTCGCGCGCGGCAAGGAGATCGCGGACGGCAAGGTGCACGGCGCGGCCCCCGCGCCCTACCGCGCGCTCGACATCATCGCCGCGGCCCGCACCGGCGACCTGCGCCAGGGTTTCGCGGCCGAGGACAGCGCGCTCGCCGACCTGATCATGAGCGGTGAACTCCGCAGCGGACTCTACGCGTTCGACCTGGTGAACAAGCGGGCCAAGCGGCCCGCCGGCGCGCCGGACAAGCAACTGGCGCGGCCCGTCGGCAAGGTCGGCGTCGTCGGTGCGGGGCTGATGGCCTCGCAGCTCGCGCTGCTCTTCGCGCGGCGCCTCGAGGTGCCGGTGGTCCTCACCGACATCGACCAGGAGCGCATCGACAAGGGCGTGGCCTACTGCCACGAGGAGATCGACAAGCTGCTGCTGAAGGGCCGCGTCAACCAGGACAAGGCCAACCGGCTCAAGGCGCTCGTCACCGGCTCCCTCGACAAGGCCGCCGCCTTCGGGGACGCGGACTTCGTCATCGAGGCCGTCTTCGAGGAGATGGGCGTCAAGCAGCAGGTGTTCGCCGAGGTCGAGGCCGTGGTGCCGGAGACGGCGATCCTGGCGACCAACACCTCCTCGCTCTCGGTCTCCGAGATGGCGTCGAAGCTGAACCACCCGGAGCGGGTAGTCGGCTTCCACTTCTTCAACCCCGTGGCGATCCTGCCGCTGCTGGAGATCGTCCGCGGCGAGCGGACCGACGACGCCTCGCTGGCCACCGCCTTCGCCACCGCCAAGCAGCTCAAGAAGAGCGCGGTACTGGTCAAGGACGCACCGGCGTTCGTCGTCAACCGTGTGCTCACCCGGTTCCTCGGCGAGGTACTCGGCGCGATCGACGAGGGCACCCCCGTCGACGTCGCCGACCGCGCCCTCGCCCCGCTCGGCCTGCCGATGTCGCCGATCCAACTGCTGGAGCTCGTCGGCCCGGCCGTCGCGCACCACGTCTCGGGGACGCTGCACGCCGCGTTCCCCGACCGGTTCGGGGTCTCGGCGAACCTCGGGCGGATCGTCGAGGCGGGCAAGAAGAACCTCTACACCTACGAGACGGGCAAGCCCGAGCTCGACCCGGAGGTCGCGACGCTCTTCGAGGTCGGCGACACCGTCCTCACCGAGGAGCAGGTGCGCACCCGCGCGCTCGACGCGATCGCGCAGGAGATCCGCCTCATGCTCGACGAGGGCGTGGTCGCCGAGGCCCAGGACATCGACCTGTGCCTCATCACGGGCGCCGGCTGGCCCTTCCACCTCGGCGGCGTCACGCCGTACCTCGACCGCGAGGGCGTGAGCGAGCGCGCGGCCGGCGGCCGCTTCCTCGCCCAGGGCGTGGCGAGCGTACCGGCCTGACGCGGTACGCACCGCGAACGGCGGTGGCTCCGGCGCGAGTTCGGCGCCGGGGTCACCGCCGTTCCGCGTGGGCGCGAAGACGTGCGCCCACGCGCTGCCGACGCTGCGGTACGCGTTGGCCGCGCACCACCCGGTGACACGAGGACTCGGCCGCAGCCGTCGAACGGGAGCTGCGGTCGGCCGACACCGGCGCCGAGTTCCGCTCCTGAGCCGTAGGGACGAGATCGACGCGGAGATCCTGCGTGCGACGGGTGGCAGAGCCTGACGGAGTGTAGGCCGATGTGAGGGTGGCGCCGGCGAAGCGGGCGCTGCACGCGTCCGCCGGAAGCGTCGCCCTTCCGCACCCGCTCGTGCCCACCCGGCCCGCGACCCGCCCGGGCAACGCGGAGCGCCCCCGGACCGGAGTCCGAGGGCGCGTGCGGTGTCGAAGCGGCGTCAGTCGCGGGCCGGTTCGCTCGCCCGGGCGGCGTCGTAGCGGCCGTCGAGCTTGGCGACGAGGCCCGTGATCTGGCGGGCGATGTCCGGGGCCGTCAGGCCGATCTCGGTCAGGATCTCGCCGCGGGAGCCGTGGTCGAGGAAGCGCTCGGGGATGCCGAAGTCGCGCAGCGGGACGTCGACTCCGGCGTCGCGGAGGGCCTGCGAGACGGCCGAACCCACGCCGCCCGCGCGGCTGTTGTCCTCGACCGTGGCGACGACCCGGTGCTGCTCGGCGAGGGGCGGCAGCTCCTCGTCGACCGGCTTGACCCAGCGCGGGTCGACGACGGTGGCCGAGATGCCCTGCTTGTTGAGGAGGTCGGCGGCCTCCAGGCAGAGCGGCGCCAGGGCGCCGACCGACACCAGCAGGACGTCGGTGAGCCCGTCGGCGGCGTCCGGCTCGCGGAGGACGTCCATGCCGCCGATCCTGCGCACCGCGGGGACGGCGGGGCCGACCTTGCCCTTGCTGTAGCGGACGACGGTGGGCGCGTCCTCGACGCGGACCGCCTCGCGGAGCTGCGCGCGCACCTGCTCGGCGTCGCGCGGGGCCGCGATCCGCAGACCGGGGACGCACTGGAGGACGGACATGTCCCACATGCCGTTGTGCGAGGGCCCGTCGGTGCCGGTGACGCCCGCGCGGTCGAGGACGAAGGTGACGCCGCACTTGTGGAGCGCGACGTCCATCAGGAGCTGGTCGAAGGCGCGGTTGAGGAAGGTCGCGTAGACGGCGAAGACGGGGTGGAGCCCGCCCGTCGCGAGGCCGGCGGCCGAGACCGCGCCGTGCTGCTCCGCGATGCCGACGTCGTAGACGCGGTCGGGGAAACTCTGCGCGAAGGCGTGCAGGCCGACGGGGCGCATCATCGCCGCCGTGATCGCGACGATGTCCCTGCGCTCCCGGCCGAGCCTGACCATCTCGTCGCTGAAGACGGAGGTCCAGTCGGCGCCCGAACTGGAGACGGGGAGCCCCGTGTCCGGGTGGATCACCGGGACGCTGTGGAACTGGTCGGCCTCGTCGAGCCGGGCCGGCTGGTAACCCTTGCCCTTCTCCGTGAGGCAGTGCACCAGCACCGGGCCGCCGAACCGCTTGGCCCGCTGGAGCGCGGACTCGACGGCGGCGACATCATGCCCGTCGATCGGCCCGACGTACTTCAGACCGAGGTCCTCGAACATGCCCTGGGGCGCGATGAAGTCCTTGAGGCCCTTCTTCGCGCCGTGCAGCGTCTCGTAGAGAGGACGGCCGACGACCGGCGTGCGGTTGAGCACCTCCTTGCCGCGGGCGAGGAACCGCTCGTAGCCGTCGGTGGTGCGCAGGGTGGCGAGGTGGTCGGCGAGGCCGCCGATGGTGGGCTCGTAGGAGCGCTCGTTGTCGTTGACGACGATGACGAGCGGGCGGTCCTTCGCGGCGGCGATGTTGTTGAGGGCCTCCCAGGCCATGCCGCCGGTGAGGGCGCCGTCCCCGATCACCGCGACGACGTGGTCGTCCCTCTCCTTGACCTGGTTCGCTTTGGCGAGGCCGTCGGCCCAGCCGAGGACGGTGGAGGCGTGGGAGTTCTCGATGACGTCGTGCTCGGACTCGGCGCGCGACGGGTAGCCCGCGAGCCCGCCGCGGGCGCGGAGCTTGGAGAAGTCGGAGCGCCCGGTGAGGAGCTTGTGGACGTACGACTGGTGTCCGGTGTCGAAGAGGATGCGGTCCCTCGGGGACTCGAAGACCCGGTGCAGGGCGAGGGTCAGTTCGACCACGCCGAGGTTGGGCCCGAGGTGGCCGCCGGTCTTGGCCACGGCGTCGATGAGGAAGGTGCGGATCTCCTCCGCCAGTCCCTCCAGCTCCTCCGGGCTCAGCCCGTCCAGATCACGCGGACCCTTGATGCGGGCGAGCGTCTCTGGGCGGTCTTCCGCTCCGGAGCGGCGCGCGTCGCGCGGCACCTTCTCCACTGTGCCTCCTTGCTGTCGGACTGGTCGAGCCGATGAGCCCTGCGGCTGCCGGCGCGGACGAAGCCGTGCGAGCTGATCCGGCTGTGCCGATTCCGTGAGTCTAGTGTTCCGCTCCCGGCGGGGCTCGCCCGCGGGTGCGATATGCGTCACGCGAACGGCCCGGCTGCACGGCCCCGTTCGGGACGCGCCGGACGGGGAATCAGCCCTCGCCGCCCGGTACGGCCATCTCGCCGAGCTCGGACCAACCCTCCTGCTCCAGCGAGACGTTGACGACCTTCGGCGTACGCACCAGGTACGGCGGCAGCTTCTCCTGGGCCGCGCGGAAGTGGGCCGAGTTGACGTGCGCGCCGCCGGCCTCGCCGTCCCTGAACGCCTCGAGGAGGACGTACTCCGAGGGGTTCTCGAGGCTCCTCGACCAGTCGAACCACAGGCATCCGGGCTCGGCACGGGTGGCCTGCGTGAACTCCGCGGCGATCTGCGGCCATTCGTCGGCGTGCTCGGCCCTGACTTCGAACTTTGCGGTGATGAAGATCATCGGCACTCCTGGTCGTACGTGGACTCCCGTCTCTTCCGCGGTGGTGCGTGCGGGGCACCGTGCCGCAGACGACGGGGAGCGGGCAAGCCCTCCGCTCCGCTCGGCGGCAACCCTAGCCACAGGCGGCGTGCTCCGCCCGGCCGGGGATCACCGCGGACCGGCTGGTCCGGCACGTACGCAGGCCCCGGGTACGCGTCCCTCCGGTCGGCCCCGCCCCGGAAAGCCGCTAGCCCTGCTCCTCTTCCTCCGTACCGCCGCCCTCTTCCGGCTCCTCGTCGGCACGCAGCCCGGCGAGCGGATCGCCGGCGCCCGTGCCGCCCTTCGAGTAGCCCTCGGCCGCGCTGTGAGTACCGCGGACGACGCGCTCGTGCGCCTGGGACTCGGAGTGCGCGCGGTCCCGCGTGCGCTCCTCGTCCCCGCGGCCGGCCCGCTCGTTCTCGTCCTTGTGATCCGCCATCGCACCTCTCCTTACTCCCCCGCGGGCCCGGACGGCCCGCGGTTCACGCGACGAGGAGGTCCACCAGCCCGTCCGCGACACGGACGAGGTCGGCGCCGGTCACGTCGGGCGGCGCGAAGACCTCTCCGAACTCGCCCTCCAGGCGGGAGCACCAACCCGTCGGGCAGCCCGCACGTGCGGCCCCGTGGCAGTCCCAGGCGTGGACGGCGACGACGGCCATCCGCTCCGGGGTGGTCTCCATCGCCTCGGCAGCCGCGTGGTAGACGGCCGGCGCAGGCTTCCAGCTTCCGACCTGCCGGGCCGTGACGATCCGGTCGAAGAACGGGGCGAGCCCCGCGCGGTCGAGCGCCTCACCCGTGCTCGCCGTCTCGCCCACCGTGAGCCCGGCGACGGCGACGCCCGCGTCGGTGAGCCGGCGCAGCGCCGGCTCGGCGTCGGGGTGCGCGGGGAGCGTACGGAAGGCGTCGAGCAGACCCTCAGCCTGCTCGGCCGAGACGGCACGCGCGCTCTCGGTGCGCAGCGCCTGGCGTGCCACACGCCGGAACTCGGGGCTCCCGCCGGCGAGCGCGAGCGCCATGCTGTCCCGCTGCAGGCGCAGGAACCAGGGGTGGACGAGCTCCGCCGGCAGCCCGGCCGAGGAGAAGCGGTCGCGCAACGGCGCGAGGTCGAGGACGGTCTCCAGCAGGTCGAACGCGACGACGGGTCGTGGCTCCACTCGGCCTCCCGCGCGGTAGGGCTGCTCGTTCCTCCACCACGCTGCACGGAGCGGACCCGGAGCGCACCCCCGAAGCCGCGTCCGGGGCGCCCGCGCACGGCGCGCGCCCCGGAGCGCGTCAGGCGCGTCCTGCCGTCTTCTGAGTGCGCCGGGAGACGGAGTCGATCACGACGGCGGCGAGGAGCACCGCGCCCGTGATCATGTACTGCACCGCGGAGCTGATCGCGAGGAGCGCCATCCCGGAGGCGATCGACTGGATGACGAGCGCGC
Organism: Streptomyces xiaopingdaonensis; assembly: GCF_000262345.1. Lineage (GTDB taxonomy): Bacteria > Actinomycetota > Actinomycetes > Streptomycetales > Streptomycetaceae > Streptomyces > Streptomyces xiaopingdaonensis. The sequence goes on from NZ_AJTQ01000201.1 coordinate 11,586, forward strand.
CGAGCAGCGCCGACCACGTCTTGCCGCGCCCGCCGAAGAGGCTCG
>NZ_AJTQ01000202.1 GCF_000262345.1 Streptomyces xiaopingdaonensis
CTGCCGGCGCCCGACGCCTGGTTCGCCGCGTTGATCAGCGAGGCGAGGAACATGCCGCCGACGGCCGCCATCGTGCCGGCGATGGCGAAGACCGAGATCCGGATCAGCGGGACGTTGATGCCGGCGCGGCCCGCCGCCTCGCTGCTGCCGCCGACCGCGAACACCTTCCGGCCGTAGACGGTGCGCCGCAGGACGAAGTCACCGAGGACGACGACCGCCACGAAGATCAGCACCGCCAGCGGCAGCCCCTTGTACTGGTTGAAGACCGCGGCGGCCGCGAAGACCGGGATCGCCAGCAGCACGGTACGCAGCACGACCTCGCTGAGCGGACGGCTCGGCACCCCGGCGGCCTTGCGGCGCCGCGAGTCGAGGAGCGAGGCGCCGAGGAAGACGACGACGCTGAGGAGCGCAAGCCCGTACGCGGCCGCGACGTCGCTGAAGTAGTAGTTGGTGAGCTTCGCGACGAGGCCGTCGGCGTCGAGGTTGATCGTGCCGTTGTCGCCGAGGATGTAGAGCATCAGGCCGTTCCAGCCCAGCAGCCCCGCAAGGGTGACGACGAAGGCGGGCACTCCGACCCTGGCGAAGAAGAAGCCGTGCAGCGCACCGGCCGCCGCGCCGGTGAGGATCGCCAGTACCAGCGCGAGCGGTTCGCTCATCCCGTTGTTGATGTTGAGCACGGCGAAGACCGCGGCCGACATCCCGCTCACGGAACCGACGGAGAGGTCGATCTCGCCGAGGATCAGCACGAAGACGATGCCGACGGCGATCAGTCCGGTACCGGCGCTCTGGACGAAGAGGTCGCTGAGGTTGTTGGCGCTCAGGAAGGCCGAGTCCATCGACTGGAAGACGACCGCGATCACGATCAGACCGATGATGACCGGCATCGAACCGAGGTCGCCGCTGCGGACCTTGCGCCCGAACTCTTCCAGGTACCCCTTGAAGCCGCGCTGCCGCACGAGCAGCCTGGGGTCGATGACGCCGAGTGCGCTCTGCTCCTCGCCGCCGCCCTTGCGGGCCGAAGACGCCTCTTGCGCCGGCGACTTGGCGACGGCGACCGATTCGCCGCCGTCGGCCTGCTGCGGGACCGAGTCCTTGCCGGCCTCGGACTCAGAGGCGTTGCCGCTGCTCACTGCCCCACCTCCGTGGTGCGCGCCTCACGGCGGGTCACGGCGTTCTGCGTGGCACCGGTGATGGCGGAGACAATCTCTTCCTGCGAGGTGTCGGCCACCTCGAACGTGCCGTTGTTCCGGCCGAGCCGCAGTACCGCGACGCGGTCGCTCACGGCGCGCACCTCCTCCATGTTGTGGCTGATGAGGATGGTGCCGAGGCCGCGGTCCCGGAGGCGCTCGACGAGGTCGAGCACCTGCGCGGTCTGCTCGACGCCGAGGGCCGCGGTCGGCTCGTCGAGGATCACCACCTTCGGCTCGCCGAGCAGCGAGCGGGCGATGGCGACCGTCTGCCGCTGGCCGCCGGAGAGCGAGGCGACCGGTATCCGGACACTGGGGATGCGGATCGACAGGGTGGAGAGGAGTTCGCGCGCCTTGCGCTCCATCTCCACCTCGTCGAGGAGGCCCCCGTTGCGGAGTTCGGCGCCGAGGAAGAGGTTGCCGACGACGTCGAGGTTGTCGCAGAGAGCGAGGTCCTGGTAGACGGTGGCGATCCCCAACTGCTGGGCGTCGTGCGGCCGGCCGATCTGCACCGGCCTGCCCTCCCACTCGACGGTCCCCTCGTCGGCCGGGCCGACGCCGGCGATCGCCTTGACGAGCGTGGACTTGCCGGCGCCGTTGTCGCCCACGAGAGCGACCACCTCGCCGGGGTGGATCTCCAACTCCACGTCGGTGAGCGCCTGTACGGCACCGAACCGCTTGGAGACTCCGCGCAACGCCAGCACGGGCGTAGCGGACACGTGCATCAACTCCTTCGCCGCCTGACCGGCGGGGCGTGCTGTCCCGCACCCCGCACCCGCGGCGGGGTGGAGGCGGGTGCGAGGTGCGGGACGGTACCGGGTGGCTCCCTCGGGAGCCGGTGTGCGGCGTCGGGCCGCAACGGACGCGTCAGATGCCGGCCTTCTTGCAGGCGTCGGCGAACTTGTCGGTGCAGATCTCCTTCTTGGTGAAGAAGCCGGGCTTGCCGACGTACTTCTTCACGTCGTCCTTGGTGAGCGGGAGCGGCTTGACGATCTTCGTCGGCACGCCCTTCTCGGACTCGCTGTCCGTCTTCGACGTGGCCACCGTCTCGGCCTTCTTCCCCTGCGCGAGCGCGACGGCGAACTCGGCCGCCGCGTTCGCCTCGGGCACGTACGGCTTGTAGACGCTCATGAACTGGGTGCCCGTGAGGAGCCGCTGCACGGCGTTGAGTTCGGCGTCCTGGCCGGTGACCGGCGGCATCTCGTCCTTGGCGTAGCCGGCGCCGCGCAGGGCCGTGATGATGCCGCCCGCCATGCCGTCGTTGGCCGAGTAGACGCCGACGATCTTGTCCTTGCCGAGTGCGGCGAGGGCGCCCTTCATGTTCTCGTTGGCGTTGGCTGGCGCCCACTCCTTGGTGTCGTAGGACTTGCCGATCTTGACCTTGCCCTTGAGGACGGAGAGCGCCCCGTCCTTGTACATCTTGGCGTTGGGGTCGGTGACGGCGCCGTTCATCATGACGATCTGGCCCTTGTCGGCCTTGTCGCCGAGCTCGTCGAGGAGCGCCTGGCCCTGGATCTTGCCGACCCTGGCGTTGTCCACCGAGGTGTACGCGCTGATCGGGCCCTCCGCGAGGCGGTCGAAGGCGACGACGGGGATACCGCTGTCGTCGGCCTTCTTCACGGAGGCGGCGATCGACTTGGCGTCGACCGCGTCGACGATGAGCGCGTCGACCTTCTTGGCGATCATCGTGTCCGCCTGCTGCTGCTGGACGGAGGCGTCCTGCTTGGCGTTGGTGTAGAGGATCTTGGTGTCGTCGCCCGCGAGTTCCTTGATCTTCTTCTCCATCAGCGGGCGGTCGAACCGCTCGTAGCGTGCCGTCTGGTTCTCCGGCAGCAGCAGACCGATGGTGAGCGGGCCCTTCTTCTTCTCGCCCTTGTCGTCCGAGCCGTCGCCGGACTCGGCGGCGCTCCCGCACGCCGCGGTGGCGAGCGCGAGCGAGACGGCTACCGAACCGAGGGCGACATGACGCAGCTTTGCGTTCACTGGGGTACCTCCCTGACGGGGCCGTCGTTGCGGCCGAGGTGGCCAGAAGTCAACTCGTAGCGGAGGCAGCCGTCAATAAGTAAATCATTAACGAGACGGCAACGATGCCATTCGTTATGGCTGTGAAGACACTCAACTCTCCTGTCCACGACGGCGGTACGGGCCGCGCCCACGCCGCGGACCGGCGTCGCCCGCCGGCTCCCCCGGGGCCCGACGAGCCCCGTGCGCACGTTGGTCGGGCACACCGAACCGCCCTCCGACGCGACGCCGAAGGGCGGGCGGCGGTGGTCCTCAGACGGCGGCGGCGTCCCGCCCCCCGAGGGGCGCTGCGGCGTCGGCCGCGGCGGTGTCGGCATCGTCGTCGGCGTCGTCGGTGTCGTCCTGCGGCCGCCGTGCCGCGGGGAGTCCGGCCGCCGCGTCGAGGAGCGTCGCGTCCCCCATCTCGTTGAGCACCAGCGCGAGCGCCCCGAGCACCTCGGCGCGGCCGCCCAACGTGCCCGCGGCCACCTGGAGTTGGCGGGCCGCGCTCGGGATGGCGTAGCGCGCGACCGAGTCGCGCACCGGGTCGAGGACGAGGTCGCCGGCCTCCGCGAGGTCGCCGCCCAGCACCACGACCGCCGGGTTGAGGAGGTTGCAGAGGTTCGCCACGCCGCTGCCGATGTGCCGCCCGATGTCACCGACGACGCGGCGGCACCCCGGGTCGCCCTCGCGTGCGAGCTGTACGACACGGGCCATCGTCAGGTCGGTGCCGTGGCTGGAGTGCAGGAGCGGCAGGACGTACCGGGCCGCGGTGAAGGTCTCCAGGCAGCCGCGGTTGCCGCAGCGGCAGACGGGGCCCGACTCGTCCAGCGTGATGTGCCCGATCTCGCCCGCCGTTCCGCCGGGGCCGCGGTAGATCTGGCCGTTGATGACGAGGCCGGCGCCGACGCCGCTCGCCACCTTGATGTAGGCGAGGTCCGCGGCGCCCTTGCCGTTCCCCCAGACCTGCTCGCCGAGGGCGCCGAGGTTGGCGTCGTTGTCGACGTAGACGGGGAGGCCGAGGCGCGCCGACAGCTCCTCGCGCGGGTTGGTGCCGCGCCAGCCGGGCAGTATGGCGGTCGAGCCGAGGACGCCCGTCGCGATGTCGATCGGGCCGGGGACGCCGAGCCCGACGCCGATCACCTTCCACGAGGGGACGCCGGTGTCGGCGACGAGCCGCTGCACGAGGCGTTCGGCGCGGTCGAAGCCCTGCGCGGCGGAGGCGTCGACGTCGATCGGCGCCGACTCCTCCGCGAGCACCTGGTGCGCCAAGTTGCCGACGGCGACGCGCAGATGGCTGTGCCCGAAGTCGACGCCGACGACGATGCCCGCGTCGCCGCTGAGCGAGATCGCGCGTGCCCGCCGACCTCCCGAGGAGGTCGGTGTCACGGTGACCGTGCCGCCGTCCTTCAACTCCCGCACGATGTTGGAGACCGTGGCGGCGGAGAGCCCCGTCCTTCTGGCGATCTCGGCCTGCGTGAGCGAGCCCGACATCCGAACCGCCCGGATCACCCGCTCAAGGTTGGCCCGGTGCAGCGAGGACTGCGAGCCCGGCGTCTCCACCACTGATCCACTCCCGCCTGAAGGTCGACGTACGCGCACCAAGAACTGCCCCCGCCGGCGCGGCCCGGCGCGCAAGGCGGTCCACGCCCGGGACGGGACGGGCTCGAATCAGGGACTGTGTCCACTAGTTGAACTCTAAGAAGAGCCTGAGCCGCACCGCCCGTCAAGGGCTTGAGCACAAGGGAACCACAACAGGTCGGCCCCCGGTGCTCATCAGGGCGGATTCTACGGAAGATGAGCACACGGCTCCGGGCCGCCCCGCGCGTGCGGGACGGCCCGGAGCGGCCCCGGAACCAACCGGACCGCGACGGCCGCTACTTCACAGAGCCGGCGGTGAGTCCGGAGACCACGTGCCGTTCGATGAAAGCGAACAGGATGATCACCGGGATGATCGCCACCACCGAGGCGGCGAAGAGGTAGTTCCACTGCACGGTGTAGTTGCCGATGAAGTTGTTGATGCCCACGGTGAGCGGCTGCTTGTCCGCCTCGGTCATGAGCGTCAGCCCCATGACGAACTCGTTCCACGAAGTGATGAAGGTGAAGATCACAGCCGTCACCACGCCGGGGAGCGCGAGCGGGAGCGTCACCCGCGTCATCGCGCCGAAGCGGTTGAGCCCGTCGACCATCGCCGCCTCCTCCAACTGCGCCGGGATCGACCCGATGTAGGCGGTGAGAATCCAGACCGCGAAGGCGAGGTTGAAGGCGGCGTTGGTGAGGATCAGCGTCCACACCGAGTTGAGCATGTCGAGCTGGTGGAACTGGCGGTAGAGCCCGACGAGGAGCGCCGTCGGCTGGAACATCTGCGTGACGAGCACCAGCAGCAGGAACGCCTTGCGCCCGCGGTACTTCATCCGCGCCGTGTAGTAGGCGGCCGGCAGTGAGACGAGGAGCACGAGCAGCGTCGCGCCTCCCGCGACGAGCAGCGTCACCCGCAGGTTGTCGGCGAGCGCCGACTCCTTCCAGACGTCGATGAAGTTCATCCACTCGAAGTCGGAAGGGAGGTAGGTGCGGTCGCGCAGCTCGTCTGAGGGCCGCAGCGCGGTGACGATCATCTCCAGGTACGGAGCGAGGAAGACCGCAGCGAGCAGCCAGGCGCACGCGGCGACCACCAGCGTACGGGGCCTGAACTTTCGCTTGGGCGGGGGCAGTCGGCGCGGCCGGCTCGGGGTCTCCGGCTTGGTCGCGGTCGCCGTCGTCACGCGTCCTCCTCCTTGTTCCATCCGCTGACCTTGAGGAAGACCAGCACGAGCACGACGACCATGCCGAAGTTGACCACCGACATCGCAGCGGACTCCGCGATGTCCGTCTCCTTGAGCTGGAACATGAAGACGGTGGTCGTCGCGGTGTCGCTGCCCGGGCCTCCCCTGGTCATCGCCCAGATGATCGGGAAGGAGTTGAAGACGTTGATGAGGTTGATCACCACGCCGACGAGGAAGGCCGGCCTGAGCATCGGCAGGGTGATGCCCGTGTACGTCTGCCAGGACCCGGCACCGTCGATACGCGCGGCCTCGTAGACGTCCTCGGGGATCGTCTGGAGCCCCGCGAGCAGCGTGTACGTGGTGAACGGCAGCGAGACGAAGACTGCGACCACCATCATCCACGGCCAGGCGGTGCCCGGGGTGCCGAGCCAGTCCTTCGAGCGGTCGATGAGGCCGAGGTCGAGCATGAGCGTGTTGAGGACGCCGGCGGTCTGGTTGAGCATCCACTTGAAGCCGACGGCTGTCATCAGGACGGAGGCCGCCCAGGGGGCGATCAGCGCCCAGCGGGCGATCCTTCGCCCGGGGAAGCGCTGGTTGAAGAGCTGCGCCAACGCGAGCGAGATCAGCATCGTCGCGGAGACGACCACGAGCGTCCAGACCACGGTCCAGAGCAGAACCCCGGCGAAGCTGGAGTCGTCGAAGAGCTTGCTGTACTTGTCGAATCCCGCACTGCCGCGGACGACACCGGCGATGCTGATGTTGAGGAACGACGTCCGGACCAGCTCGAGGATCGGCCAGATGACGACCGCGAAGATGAGCAGGACGGCAGGGGCGATCCACGGAAGCGGGCCGAGGCCGGCCGGGCCGCGACGGCGGCCCGGCGCGCCGCGGTGCCCGCCCGGCCCCCGGCTCCTGCTGGCCGGGGACACCGGGGCCTGATCAGGCACGTTTTCTCCTTGCGGTGCAAAGGGTGCGCGGTACGGTCACTTGTTGGCTGCCGCGTCCTCGGCCTTCTTCTGCAACTCGCCCAGCACCTTCGCGGGGTTCTCCTTGACCGCCTTGCCGCCGTTCTTCTTGATCTCGGCGGAGACGACGTCCCAGGCCGGGTCACCGAGCGGGTAGAACTTGGCGTTGGGCAGCGCCTCGAAGAAGGGCTCCAGGTCCTCGTGGTCCCCGCTGCTCTCCATCTCGGCGAGAGTGTCCTTGGTGACGGGCATCAGGTTGTACATCTCGTCGAACTTGAGCATGTTCTTCTTGCTGAACGCGAAGTCGAGGAACTTCTTGATCTGTTCCTGCTTGCCGTTGTCCTTGAAGGCCATCATCCAGTCGGCGACGCCGAGCGTGGACTTCAGCGGGCCGTTCTTGCCCGGGATCGGCGCGACGCCGTAGTCGACCTTGCCGTCCTTCGCCATCTCGATCAGCGTCGGGTGCCCGTTGAGCATCCCCGCCTTGCCCGCCGCGAAGTCGGCGAAGGCCGTCTTGCGGTCGGTGGAGGCCGGGTTGGAGTAGGTGAGCCCCGGCTCCACGAGGTTCTTGCGCAGCCAGGTGAAGGTCTCGGCGTTGGCCTTCGAATCGAGGGTGTACTTGCCGGAGGCGTCGGTGTAGGCGCCGCCGTTCCCGAGCTCCCACATCATCGTCTCGCCCTGCGCCTCCTCGGGGCCGAGCGGCAGTGCGTAGGGGGTGTCCGCCTCGCCGGAAGACTTGATCTTCTTTGCGGCGTCGGCGACCTCGTCCCAGGTCTTCGGAGGCTCCTTGATACCGGCCTTCTTGAATATCTCCTTGTTGTAGAAGAGGTTCCGGGTCGAGGAGACGAAGGGTATGCCGTACTGCTCGCCGTCGACCTCGCCGGCCTCCGCGAAGGTCTGGATGAAGTTCTTGCGCGTCTTCGGGGAGAGGACCTCGTCCGCCTTGTACAGCAGGTCGTCCGCGACCTTGTCGGCGTAGCCGCCGGTCTGGAGGATGTCCGGAACGTTGCCGCTCTGGATCATCGTCTTGACCTTGCTGTCGATCTCGTTCCAGTTGATGACGTCGACCTCGACCTTGAGGTCCTTGTTCTGCTTCTCGAAGTCCTTGGCGACGGCGTTCCAGTACTTCTTCGACGCGTTGGACGCCTTGTCGCCGTAGTCGGCGGCGACCAGCTTCAGCGTGTTCTCGTCCGAACCGCCTCCGCTGTCACCGCCGCACGCGGTCAGCCCCAGCGCCATCGCGAGCGCCGTCGCACCGGTGACCGCTACTCGTCTGTTCATGGTGGTTCAACCCTTCGACCTCGGTGTCGACTTGCCCGGAATGCGCGACCTCCGCTTCCGCGTCGGCGCCGACACTACAGACGCGGAAAACGACTGCAACAGGTCTAGGCCACTTTCGTGGCCAAGCTGAAATAGCCTTCTACCAGCGGGACTTGACTATTCCAAGATCACTTCAGCGCTCCCGCGGTCAGACCTGCCTGCACCTGCCGCTGGAAGACGATGTAGACGACGAGAACGGGCACCATCGCGATCGTCAGGCCGGCGAAGAGCGCGCCCCAGTCGCCCCCGTACCCCTGCGAGATGGCCAGGGTGGCGAGACCCTGCGGCAGGACGTAACTGCTCTCGTTCTCGTTGTTGAGCAGCAGGGGGAGGAGGTACTGGTTCCACTGGCCGAGGAAGTTGAAGATGCCGATGCTCACGAGCCCGGGCTTCGCCATCGGCAGCATCACCTGGAAGAACGTCCGCACGTGCGAGGCGCCGTCGATCTGCGCCGCCTCCTGGACGCCCGAGGGGAGCGTCTGGAAGAAGGAGGTGAGGAAGAAGGTGGTGAACGGCAGCGAGTAGGCGATGTACGCGACGATCAGCCCCGGACGCGTGTCGAGCAGCGACAGGTTGTCCATGATCGTGAAGAGCGGCACCAGCGCGAGGATGATCGGGAACATCATCCCGCCGGCGAAGAGCAGGAAGACGGCCCGGTTGCCCGGGAAGGTGAACCGGGCGATCACGTACGCCGCCATCGCACCGAGGAGCATCGTGCCGGTGAGCGAACCGGCGAGGATTATCAGGGAGTTGAGCGCGTACTTGCCGATGTTGGCGTCGAGCCACGCGTTGGTGAAGTTCTCCCACTGGAGCGAGGTGGGGAACCCCATGGGGTCGCCGAGGATCTCCCCCGACGACCGGAAGGCGGTGATCACCACCCACAGCAGAGGGCCCGCCGCCATCACGACCCACACCACGAGGAAGGCGTGCGAGAAGACGTTGAGAACGCGGCCGTGCGCGGGCCGCTCCCCCTCGACGCCCGAACTCCCGGCCCCGCGGGGGCTGTCGGCTCCGTCCGGTGCGACCTGGACCTGTGCGCTCATCTCTGCCGCTCCCCGCTGTCGTTCAGTACTCGATGCGCTCACGCCGCCCCACCCGCATGACCAGCAGGGAGAAGACCATGCTCAGCACCAGCAGCACCACGCCGATGGCGGTGGCGTAACCGAGCTGGCCCTCCTGGAACTTGTTGTAGAGGTAGACGGGGGTCACCTTCAGCGCATGCTTCGGGACCATGATCAGGGTCACCGCGAAGGCGTCGAGCGCCTGAATCCCCATGTAGATCCAGCCCGTTCGGACGGTGTCCCAGATCAAGGGAAGGGTGACCTTGAAGAAGGTGGTGGCGCGCCCGGCGCCGTCGAGCAGGGCGGCCTCGTAGATGTCGTTGGGGATGGCGCCCATCGCCGCGGAGAAGAGCACCACGTAGAAGCCCACGAAGCTCCAGGAGAGCACGACGAGGGTCGCGCCGAGGGCGAGCTTGTAGTCACCGCCGAGCCAGCTCTGCTCGGCGCCCTCCAGCCCTACGCCGCCCAGCACGCCGTTGAGCAGGCCGCTTCGGGAGCTGAAGACCCGCTGCCAGATCACCGCGATGATGGCGATCGAGAGCACCTGGGGGAAGAAGTAGACCACCTTGTAGAAGGAGGAGCCGACGACTCCGGATATCGCCTGGTTCCTGCGGTGCCGCCCGCCCGCGGTGATCATGTAGGCGAAGAAGATGCCGAGCGCCAACGTCACCACGGGCGCGATGACGAGCAGCGTGAGGCTGGTGACGAGCGAGTCCCAGAACTTCTCGTCCGACCAGAGCTTGGTGTAGTTGTCCAGTCCGACGAAGTTGGCGGTCGCACCGCCCGTCCAGTCGGTGAAGGAGTACCAAATCGCCTGGAGGAACGGCGAGATGACGAATATCGCGTAGAAGACGAGCGGCAGCAGCAAGAACCACGCCACGAAGCGGTACTTGTCGATCGTGCGGTACCTGCGGTCGTACCTCACCCGCTCAGGTGTGAACCGCGGAGGCACCAACACGGAGGCGACGAACTGTAGTTGCTCGCCGAGGGAAAGCCGGCGCCACCGCACGTACGGCTGCGCCTCCGGCCGCTGTGCAGCCGGTCGCTCCTTAGTGTTCACGACGCTCCGATCCCCGCTGCTGCCGCTCTTTATCCCTCTCCGCGCGGACCTTGCCCGGAGAGGGGGAGGTACGCCGTCAGTCGGCGTGCTTGACCTTGGTGACGTCCGGGTCCTTGGCGACCCGGTCGAATGCCTTCTGCAACTCGGACGTCGCCTGCTTCGGGGAGAGTTCGGCCTTCATGAACTTCCCGGCCACGGCGTTGAAGTCGTCGTCGAAGAGCGTGCGGTACCACTCGCGGAAGAAGGCGATCACGACGTTGTCGCCCGCCGCCTCGATCGCCTTCTGCGAACTCTCCACGCCGGGCGGCAGGTCGAGCCCGTCGATGGCGCCCTTGACGGCGGGGATCGAGGACACCTCCTTGAAGAAGTTGCGCGCCGCCTGCTTGCTGAACATGGCGCGCATGAACTCCAGCCCGCCCTGGAGGTTCTGCGCCTTCGCCGGGACGACGAACGGCTCTCCCGGAGGCGCGTAGAGCGTGGTGGCCGGCAGCTTGCCCTTGGCGTCGACCCCGGGGGGCGCGGCGACGGACATCCGGAAGTCCTTGGGCGTGGTGTCCTTCGCCTCGTTCTCCACCCAGGAGCCGTTGGGGATGAAGACGGCGTTCCCCTTCGTCCACTCGGTCTGGGACTCCACGTGGTCGAGACCGTCCGACTTGGCGAGGATGTACTTCTTCGCGATCAGTTCCTCGTACGCCTCGAAGACGGAGAGGACGGCGTCGTCCTTCCAGGCGTTCGGCTCCAGGTTGTCGATCGCCTTGATGACCTTCTGCCCGCCGGCCTGGGCGATCATCGAGTACATGCCGAAGAAGACGTACCGCGGGTGCTGCCCCGCGTACGTCCAGCCGGCGATCCCCTTCGACTTCGCCTTCTTGCACAGGGCGAGCATCTCGTCCCACGTCTTGGGGTACTCGGCCTCGAGCGTCTCCGAGAGCATCTTCTCCGAGTACCAGAGCCCGTAGACGGTGGAGGCGATGTTCAGCTGGTAGCACGCCTCACCGCCGAACTGGCCCATCTCCACGACGCCCGGCACGAGGGTGTCGCGGACCTTGACCTTCGGGTCGTCCCAACTCGGCGCGTCCAGCAGCTCGGAGACGTCGGCGACCTGCTTGTTCTTGACGAGGGTGCCGATCTCCATGTTGTCGGCACCGGAGTTGTTGACGACGTCGGGCGGGTCGCCCTTCACCAGGCGGGGCTGGATCTGGGTGGCGATCTTCTCGGTGGCCTTGTGGTCCACCTTCGCCTCCGGGTGCGCCTTGGAGTACATCCTCTCGACGTACTTGGCGTACTCGTCGTCGTATCCGCCGTTGAAGATGTAGACGGAGAGCGGGGCGTCCTCCTTGACGCCGAGCGGGTTCTGCGCCGACTTCTCGCCCTTCTCCGCCTTGTTCTCGTCGCCACCACCGGTCGCACAGGAGGTGAGTGCTCCGACGGCGGGCACCGTCAACAGGCCCGCGGCGCCGGCACGTTTGATGAGGGCACGCCGGTTGACGCTGATCGATCCCATGCTCAAGTCCTCGCCTTCTGTAGGACTCAGGCGGTGTACCGGTCTCCCGTCGATCGCCCACCGGCGAAGGGCCCGACACCGCGGGTCAGTTGGGGCGCGGGCGGTGCAGGTGCCGTCCCGTGCGTCCTCGTACGAATGGTGCAGGTCGTGCAGTGGCCTCGTGTGCGCCCCTACGGGCGGCCGTGCGGTCCGCGCGGGCCCGTCCGGGGTGCGGACAGGTATAGTCCACTCCGCGCCACTCCGGCAAGATCGAATGCCTGATTGCCCGGCACTCTTTCCCGAGTTGAGACCTGCGCCGCCCGCAGAAGCGAACTCCTGCTCCTCCGCGGGGTGTTCGCGGAGTCGGCACCGGTCCCGCACACCCCCTCCCTCCACCCCGTACCGCGCCGCCACAGAAGCGGTGCCCCGCATCCTGGAGAGCTTCCGCGCACCGCGCAACCCCGGTACCGCGAGCGCGGCAGGACACCTTGACAACCTCACCGCGACGCACGTTACTTGGGCGTTGCGCTCCCCCAACTGACAACGTTGTCGGACACCTTGAGAGGCTCGCGTGCGACTCAGACCCCCAACGCCACGCTCCCGAAGCCCGATCCCCCGCCACCACCGCCGCACGGGGACCGCCCGCCCCCGGCGCCCGCTTCGCGCGGTGGCGCTCCTCGCCGTCGCGGCCGTCGCGCTCACCACGCAGGGCACCGCCGCCGTCGCGGCGCCGGAGCCGCAGAGCCAACCCACCCGCTTCCACTCGTCGTTCGAGACCGACGACCCCGCGCCCGACTGGCGCGACGCCCCGGAGGAGGGCCCCGACGGCACCCCGCGCACCGGTGGCCTGAGCGGGCCGATGCACACCCGCGTCGGCGACGGGCCCAGCGAGTCCCCCACCGCCAAGACCGACGCCGGCTTCACCGGCAAGCACGCACTGCGCTACGCAGGCAACCACACCGCGGCGAAACGCGGTTGGGCCTACAACAAGGTCTTCGACACCCGCGTGCGCGTCACCCCGCGCACCGTCCTCAGCTACCGCCTCTTCCCCGAGATGCCGGAGCGGGACGGGCGCTACCCCGCCACCCACGCCGCCGTCGACCTCGCCTTCACCGACGGCACCTACCTCAGCCAACTCGGCGCCACCGACCAGCACGGCGCCGGGCTCAGTCCGCGCGGGCAGGCGAAGTCGAAGACGCTCTACGTCAACCAGTGGAACCACAAGGAGGCCGCCCTCGGCCAGGTGGCGGCCGGCAAGACCGTCGAGCGCATCCTGGTGGCGTACGACTCGCCCAAGGGCAAAGCGGAGTTCGGCGGCTGGGTCGACGACATCGCGCTCGCGCCGGAGCCTCCGGCGCAGACCAAGAAGCACCCGAGCGACCACGTCGTCACCACCCGCGGCACCAACTCCAGCGGCTCGTTCTCGCGCGGCAACAACATCCCGGCGACGGCCGTACCCAACGGCTTCAACTTCTGGACGCCGGTCACCAAGGCCGACTCCACCGACTGGCTCTACGAGTACGCCGCCGGCAACAACGACGACAACCTGCCCAGCCTCCAGGCGTTCGGAGCCAGCCACGAGCCGAGCCCGTGGATGGGCGACCGCCAGACGTTCCAGGTCATGCCGAGCGCGGAGAGCGGCGCACCGCCGGCAGAGCCCGAGAAGCGGGCGCTCCCCTTCCGTCACGAGAAGGAGAAGGCCGGACCGCACCACTACGGCGTCACCTTCGAGAACGGCCTGCGTTCCGACATCGCGCCGACCGACCACGGCGCCATGATGCGCTTCCGCTTCCCCGCGGGCGACGCCTCGCTGATCTTCGACAACGTCGACGACCGCAGCGGCCTCACCCTCGACACCGAACGCGGCGTCGTCACCGGCTACTCCGACGTGAAGAGCGGGCTCTCCACCGGCGCCACCCGGATGTTCGTCTACGCCGTCTTCGACTCCCCCACGACGGGCGGCGGTTCGCTCAACGGCGGCGGCTCCCCCGACGCCGGGTATCTGCGCTTCGACGCGGGCGCCGACCGCACCGTCACCATGCGCATCGCCACCTCCCTCATCGGAGTCGACCAGGCGAAGGCGAACCTCCACGACGAGCTCCCCGCCTCCGCGACGCTGCGCGGGACCGCGCACAAGGCGCAGCAGGAGTGGGACGACATCCTGGGTCGCGTCGAGGTCGAGGGCGCCACCGAGGACCAGCTCACCACCCTCTACTCCAACCTCTACCGGCTCTACCTCTACCCCAACTCCGGCTTCGAGAAGGTCGGTTCGCGCTCGCGGTACGCGAGCCCGTTCGCGAAGGCGGAGAAGCCGGACACGCCCACCGAGACGGGCTCGAAGATCGTCGACGGCGAGGTCTACGTCAACAACGGCTTCTGGGACACCTACCGCACCACCTGGCCCGCCTACTCGCTGCTCACGCCCAAGCGCGCCGGGCGCATGGTCGACGGCTTCGTCCAGCAGTACAAGGACGGCGGCTGGATCTCCCGCTGGTCCTCGCCCGGCTACGCCGACCTGATGACCGGCACCAGCTCCGACGTCGCCTTCGCCGACGCGTACGCCAAGGGCGTCGACTTCGACGCCGAGGCGGCGTACGAGGCGGCCCTGAAGAACGCCACCGTCGCACCGCCCGACTCCGGCGTCGGCCGCAAGGGCATGGAGACCTCGCCGTTCCTCGGCTACACCTCGACGGAGACGGGCGAGGGCATGTCCTGGGCGCTGGAGGGCTACCTCAACGACGCCGGCATCGCCCGCATGGGCAAGGCGCTCCACGAGAAGACCGGCAAGAAGCGGTACCTGGAGGAATCCCGCTACTTTCGCAACCGCGCGCAGAACTACGTCGAACTCTTCGACGAGCGCGTCGGGTTCTTCCAGGGCCGCGACGCGAAGGGCGAGTGGCGCCTCTCCCCCGACGAGTACGACCCGCGCGTGTGGGGCTACGACTACACGGAGACCAACGGCTGGAACTTCGCGTTCACCGCACCGCAGGACACGCGCGGACTCGCCAACCTCTACGGCGGCCGGGAAGGACTCGCCGACAAGCTCGACGAGTACTTCCGCACACCGGAGACCGGCGAGGAGAAGTACTCCGGCTCCTACGACGGCATCATCCACGAGATGACCGAGGCCCGCGACGTACGCATGGGCATGTACGGGCACAGCAACCAGCCCGCGCACCACATCGCCTACACCTACAACGCGGCGGGCAAGCCCTGGAAGACCCAGGAGAAGGTCCGCGAGGCCCTCTCCCGTCTCTACCTGGGCAGCGAGATCGGCCAGGGGTACGCGGGGGACGAGGACAACGGCGAGATGTCCGCCTGGCATCTCTTCTCCGCGCTCGGCTTCTACCCGCTCGTCATGGGCGAGCCCGAGTACGCCGTCGGCTCACCGCTCTTCACGAAGGCGACGGTCCACCTGGAGAACGGCCGCGACCTCGTCGTCGAGGCGCCGAAGAACAGCGCGAAGAACGTCTACGTACAGGGCCTGAAGGTGAACGGGAAGGAGTGGAGCTCGACGGCGCTCCCGCACGATCTCCTCGCGCGGGGCGGCAAGTTGGAGTTCGACATGGGCCCGAAGCCCTCGCGCTGGGGCACGGGGAAGGACGCCGGACCCACCTCGCTCACCAAGGGCGACGAGGTACCGAAGCCGCGCGCCGACGTCACCGAACCGGACGGCGGCCCGCTCCTCGACGACACCTCGAAGTCGTCGGGCCGGCTCGACGGGACGCCGATGCGCGTCGCCGACGGCGCCGAGGTGGACTCGTACACGCTCACCTCGTCCGACGCCGGCAAGGCTCCGGACGGCTGGGTGCTCCAGGGCTCGGACGACGGGAAGGAGTGGACGACGGTCGACCGGCGCGAGCACGAGTCCTTCGCCTGGGACCACCAGACCCGCGCCTTCACCCTGCCGCACGGGGCGGAGCACAAGCGCTACCGCCTCGTCCCGACGAGCGGCGGCCGGACCCTCGCCGAGGTCGAACTCCTCGGCTGACCTTCCGGGAGGGCGGCGTCCCCTTGGGGCGCCGCCCTTCGGCGTGCGGCGGATCCTCCCCTAATGCGAATCCAGGAATCGTATTGGATAAGTTGTTCTTGTGCGCCTGACGAAGAGCACCGACATGGCACTGCGCATCCTGATGCGCCTCGCCGTGGCGGACGGAGACGAGTCGACCACCCGGGAGGTGGCCGAAGCCGTCGCCGTCCCGTACACGCACGCGGCGAAGGTCGTCACCCGCCTCCGCCACCTCGGCGTCATCGAGGCCCGACGCGGCAGAGGCGGGGGGCTCACCCTCACGCAGGTCGGGCGGACCGGCTCGCTCGGCCGGCTCGTCCGCCAACTGGAGGGCCAGGGCGACGTCGTCGGCTGCGAGGAGGACCCGCCCTGCCCGCTGCGCTCCGCCTGTCGACTCCGGTCGGCGCTGCGCAGCGCCCAGGACGCGTTCTTCGCCGCGCTCGACCCCCTCACGGTCGAGGAGCTCGTAGCCCCGCCGACCGGCCCCGTACTCCTCGGCCTTCCGCTCCGCTCGCCGAGCTGAAGGCCCGGGCCACCGCACCCGCACGGCCGACCGCACCCCGACTCCGCACCCGACCGCCCGCTAAAAGAAGAATCCAAGACTCTGATTTGAGGTCCTCGTGCTGTCACCGAAATCCACCGAGACCGTCCGCGCCACCCTCCCCGCGGTGGGCGCCGCCATCGGCGACGTCGCCCCGCTCTTCTACCGCAAGCTCTTCGCCGCCCACCCCGAGCTGCTGCGCGACCTCTTCAACCGGGGCAACCAGGCGACGGGCGAGCAGCAGCAGGCGCTCGCCGGCTCGGTAGCCGCCTTCGCCACGGCCCTCCTCCGCAACCCCGACTCCACCCCGGAGGCGCTCCTTTCGCGCATCGCGCACAAGCACGCCTCGCTCGGCATCGCCCCCGCGCAGTACGAGGTGGTGTACAGACACCTCTTCGCCGCCCTCGCCGAGGTGCTCGGCGACGCCGCAACCGACGAGGTGGCCGAGGCGTGGACCGAGGTGTACTGGCTCATGGCGAACTCCCTCGTCGCCATGGAGTCGCGCCTCTACGCCGAGTCCGGCACCACTCCCGGTACCGTGCTCCGCGACCACATCGTGGTGGCACGGCGCGCCGAGACGGAGACGGTCGCCGTCTTCACCGTCCGCCCTTCGGACGGCAGCGCACCCGCCGCGGCCAAGCCCGGCCAGTACGTCTCCGTGCAGGTCGAACTCCCCGACGGAGCCCGGCAGATCAGGCAGTACAGCCTGGTCTCGGCGCCCGGGGCCGACGGCAGCCTGCACTTCGCCGTCAAGCGTCTCGCCGACGAACCCGCGGGCGAGGTCTCCACGCACCTCCACGACCACGTCGCCACCGGGGACGTCCTCCGCGTGAGCGCGCCCTTCGGCGACTCCGTCCTGGAGGAAGGCGACGCCCCGCTCCTGCTCGCCTCGGCGGGGATCGGCTGCACGCCGCTCACCGGCATGCTCAGCCGGCTCGCCGGCACGGGCACCACGCGGCCCGTCACGGTCGTGCACGCCGACCGCAGCCCGGCCACCCACGCCTTCCGCGCCGAACTGGAGCGGTACGTGGGCGAGTTGCCCCACGCCGACGCGCACATCTGGTACGAGGCACCCGGACCCGACTGGCCCGCGGAGCGCACCGGCTACGCCGACCTCGCGGCGCTCGACGTCCCCCGGGGGACCACCGCGTACCTCTGCGGTCCCCTCCCCTTCATGCGGCAGGTGCGCGGACAACTCCTCGCCGCCGGCGTACGGGCCGCCGACATCCACCACGAGGTCTTCGGTCCCGACCTCTGGCGCGTCGGGGAGTGACTCGCGGGGCGGGGCGGTGCCGGCGTCCCGCCGCCGATCCGCACCATCCGTCGGCACCACGATCGAGTGATCCAACGCCCTTGTGCCACCGGCCATACTGGAACCGCTCGCGCAGGCGCTCAGCACCGCCGACGCCGACGTGGGCACCGTCTTCGCCGAACTCGTCGAAGCCGGCCTGGGAAGCAACTCCCGGGCCCTGGACCAGTGGAGGACCCTCATGCAGACCCTCTCCCCCTTCTTCAAGTCCCAGATCGCCGAGGAGTACGGCCGCGAGAAGCACGAGGAAGGACGCGAGGAGGGGGAGGCCCACGGCCGTGCCCGCTCCCTCCTCGACGTCCTCCACCACCGCAGTCTCACCGTCCCCGACACCGCAGCCGCACACATCCTCGCCTGCAACGACCTCCCCACCCTCGACCACTGGTGGCACCACGCCTTCACCGTCCGCACCGTCGAGGAACTCCTCACCGACCCGGCGGACGGCCGGTAACCGAAGCCGCCCCGCGGACGCCGCGCAAGCGCGTCCCGGTACGCGGCGAGGGCCGCACCCCGGAGGATGCGGCCCTCGTACGGCCGAGGCGCGTGGCTACCGCCGTTGCGGGCTCACTTGCGCAGCAGCGAGCGCAGCACGTACTGCATGATGCCACCGTTGCGGTAGTAGTCCGCCTCGCCGGGGGTGTCGATGCGGACCTTGGCGTCGAACTCCACGCCGGTGTCGGTGGAGACCTTGACCGTCTCCGGGACGCCGCCGTCGTTGAGGGCGGTGACGCCGGTGATCGAGAAGGCCTCCTCGCCGCTGAGGCCGAGGGTCTCCGTGGAGCCGCCCTCCGGGAACTGCAGGGGCAGGACGCCCATGCCGATGAGGTTGGAGCGGTGGATGCGCTCGTACGACTCGGCGATGACGGCGCGCACCCCGAGGAGCGCGGTGCCCTTCGCCGCCCAGTCGCGGGACGAGCCGGAGCCGTACTCCTTGCCCGCGAGGACGACGAGCGGGGTGCCCTGCGCCTGGTAGTTCTGCGACGCGTCGTAGATGTACGAGACCGGGCCGCCGTCCTGGGTGAAGTCCCGGGTGAAGCCGCCCTCGGTGCCGGGGGCGATCTGGTTCCGCAGCCGGATGTTGGCGAAGGTGCCCCGGATCATCACCTCGTGGTTGCCGCGGCGGGAGCCGTAGCTGTTGAAGTCCCGGCGCGCGACCCCGTGTTCGGTGAGGTACTTGCCCGCGGGGGTGTCCGCCTTGATCGCACCGGCCGGAGAGATGTGGTCCGTGGTGACCGAGTCGCCGAGCTTCGCGAGCACACGGGCACCGGTGATGTCGGTGACCGGCTCCGGCTCCATGCCCATGCCCTCGAAGTACGGAGGCTTGCGGACGTAGGTGGACTCCGGGTCCCACTCGAAGGTGTCGCCCGTGGGTACCTGGAGCGCCTGCCACTGGGCGTCGCCGGCGAAGACGTCGGAGTACGACTTCGTGTACATCTCCTGGCCGATGGCCCCGGCGACGACCTCCTCGACCTCCTGCTCGGAGGGCCAGAGGTCCTCGAGGTGGACGGGGTTGCCCTCCTGGTCGACGCCGAGCGCCTCGGTCGTGATGTCGACCTTCATCGAGCCCGCGATGGCGTACGCGACGACGAGCGGCGGCGAGGCGAGGTAGTTCATCTTGACGTCGGGGTTGATCCGGCCCTCGAAGTTCCGGTTGCCCGAGAGGACCGAAGTCACCGCGAGGTCGTTGTCGTTGACGGCCTGGGAGACCTCGTCCGGCAGCGGCCCCGAGTTGCCGATGCAGGTGGTGCAGCCGTACCCGACGAGGTTGAAGCCGAGCTTGTCGAGGTACGGGGTGAGCCCCGCGCGGTCGTAGTAGTCCATGACGACCTGGGAGCCGGGCGCGAGGGTCGTCTTCACCCACGGCTTTCGGCTGAGGCCCTTCTCCACCGCCTTCTTGGCGACGAGCGCGGCCGCGACCATCACGAAGGGGTTGGAGGTGTTGGTGCAGGAGGTGATCGCGGCGACGGCCACGGCGCCGTGGTCGATCTCGTACGTCTTGCCGTCGGGGCCCGTGACCTGGGTCGGCTTCGTCGGCACCCCGTCCGAGATCGCGGGCGCGTCGGAGGCGGGGAAGGACTCCTTGCCCGCCTCGTCGACGTCGACCTCGGTCTCCGGGACGTAGTTGCGCACGTCGTTGCTGAACTGCGCCTTGGCGTCGGAGAGCGCGATGCGGTCCTGCGGGCGCTTGGGGCCTGCGATCGAGGAGACGACCTGGGAGAGGTCGAGCTCCAGGTACTCGCTGTAGACCGGCTCGTGCGCCGCGTCGTGCCAGAGGCCCTGCTCCTTGGCGTACGCCTCGACGAGCGCGAGCTGCTCGGCGGTGCGCCCGGTGAGCTTCAGGTAGTTGATGGTCTCCGCGTCGATCGGGAAGATCGCGGCCGTGGAGCCGAACTCCGGCGACATGTTGCCGATGGTGGCGCGGTTGGCGAGCGGCACCGAGGCGACGCCGTCGCCGTAGAACTCCACGAACTTGCCGACCACGCCGTGCTTCCGGAGCATCTCGGTGATGGTGAGCACCAGGTCGGTCGCGGTGGTGCCGGCCGGCAGCTCACCGGTGAGCTTGAAGCCGACGACCCGCGGGACCAGCATCGAGACGGGCTGCCCGAGCATCGCGGCCTCGGCCTCGATGCCGCCGACGCCCCAGCCGAGGACGCCCAGGCCGTTGACCATCGTGGTGTGCGAGTCGGTGCCGACGAGGGTGTCGGGGTACGCCTGGCCGTTGCGGACCATCACGGTGCGCGCCAGGTGCTCGATGTTCACCTGGTGAACGATGCCGGTGCCGGGCGGGACGACCTTGAACTCGTCGAACGCCGTCTGGCCCCAACGCAGGAACTGGTAGCGCTCCTTGTTGCGGCCGTACTCCAGCTCGACGTTCTGGCTGAAGGCGTTGGCGCTGCCGAACTTGTCGGCGACGACCGAGTGGTCGATAACCAGCTCGGCGGGAGCGAGGGGGTTGATCTTCGAGGCGTCGCCGCCGAGTTCCTTCACGGCCTCGCGCATCGTGGCGAGGTCGACGACGCAGGGGACGCCGGTGAAGTCCTGCATGATCACGCGCGCGGGCGTGAACTGGATCTCCTGACTCGGCTCCGCGTTCGGGTCCCAGCCGCCGACGGCCCGGATGTGGTCGGCGGTGATGTTCGCGCCGTCCTCGGTACGCAGCAGGTTCTCCAGCAGCACCTTCAGGCTGTACGGCAGCCGGGCGGAGCCCTCGACCTTGTCCAGCTTGAAGATCTCGTACGACTCGCCGCCCACCTCAAGGGTGCTGCGGGCGTCGAAGCTGTTCGCCGACACGACAGTCTCCTTCATGCATGAAATTGCGCGTACCACCGCAAATCCTGCCGAAACTGCCCCTTCGATCGACCACCCGGACCCAGCCTGGTTAGGGTAGCCTTACCCGGTGGCGATCGACCCGGCAGTCGCAGTACGCCTCCGACAGATATCTCGATGTCGAGATAACTCTAGTACACGTCCGGGGAACGGTCATGCCTGCCCTCGGCTCCCGTCCCCGGTACCTGGCACGCGCGTACCCGAAACCCCGCCGCGGGGACCGGGCGAAGACGCCCCGCACCGGCCCGGGTTGAAGGCTCACGGCCTCCTCGCCTCGACGAGGAGCCGGCGCGAGTACGCCACGAAGGGGCCGTGCCGCTCCATGAACCCGTGAAGGACGGCGAGCCGCTCGCGATAGCGCTCGACGGTGAAGTCCGGCACGATCCAGACCACCTTGCGCAGGAAGTGGACGACGGCCGCCACGTCGTGGAACTCCGTCCGGAGCGCCTCCTCCCGCAGGTCGACGACGTCGAGCCCGGCAGCCTCCGCGGCGAGGGAGACCTCGACCGCGCCCGCGCCCGCCGTGGTCGCCACGGGCCCCGGGAACGGATGCCCCTCGGGCGGCTGCTCCCTCATGAACTCCGTCAACTCACGTACGGAGCCGGGCCCCACCTGCTGCGAGAGGCAGCTGCCGCCGGGGCGCAGCACCCGGCGCACCTCGTCCCAGCGCGTGACGACCGGGTGCCGAGCGGTCACGAGGTCGAAGCGGCTCGAGGGCAGCGGGAGGTCGGCCGCGGCGTCCGCCTCGAACACCTCGGCGTCGAACCGGGCGAGGTTCCGCCGGGCGAGCGCGACGTTCGGAGGCCAGGACTCCGTGGCGGCGAGGAGCGGCGGCACGGCGGGAAGCGCGGCCAGCACCTCTCCTCCGCCCGTCTGGAGGTCGAGCGCCGCCTCGGCCGCCGCCATCCGCTCCGCGAGGAGGCCGGCGTAGCCCCAGGAGGGTCGCTCCTCGGTCGCGCGCCCGCGGAACCACGAGAAGTCCCAGCCCTCCGTGGGTACGGCCGCGCCCTCGCTGAGCAGGTCGTCGAAATGCGACATCGGCCGATGCTTTCAGAGCGGACCGAAGGGGGCACCCGGTTATCGCCCGGGAACCGGAGGCTCCGCTCCCTGCGTTCTCACCGGAGGGAGCGCCCCGCCTCACCCGTTCGGCCCCCCGAGTTCACCGCTATCTCACATCTGAGATAGCGTCGAAGCATGACCGACGACTACCTCGTACGTATCGGGCAGTTGATCCGTGACGCCCGCCAGCACCGCGGCTGGACCCAGTCGCAGCTTGCCGAAGCCCTGGCCACAAGTCAGAGCGCGGTCAACCGCATTGAACGCGGCAACCAGAACATCAGTCTTGAGATGATCGCGCGCATCTCCGAGGCCCTCGACAGCGAGATCGTCTCGCTCGGGTACTCGGGCCCCATGCACCTCCGCGTGGTCGGGGGGCGGCGCCTCTCGGGCGCGATCGACGTGAAGACGAGCAAGAACGCCTGCGTCGCGCTGCTGTGCGCCTCGCTCGTCAACTCCGGGCGTACGGTGCTGCGTCGGGTCGCGCGGATCGAGGAGGTCTACCGCATCCTGGAGGTCCTCACCTCCGTCGGCGTCCGCTGCCGGTGGGTCAACTCCGGTGCCGACCTGGAGATCGTGCCGCCGGCCGAGCTGGAGCTCGACTCCATGGACCAGGACGCAGCGCGCCGTACGCGCAGCATCATCATGCTGCTCGGGCCGCTGCTGCACCGCTTCGACCACTTCAAGATCCCGTACGCGGGCGGCTGCGACCTCGGCACCCGCACCGTCGAGCCGCACATGAGCGCCCTGCGCCACTTCGGCCTCGACGTCACCGCGACCGAGGGGATCTACCACGCCGAGGTCGAGAACGACGTGCGCCCGCAGCGCCCGATCGTCCTCACCGAGCGCGGCGACACCGTCACCGAGAACGCGCTCCTCGCCGCGGCCCGGCACGAGGGCACGACGGTGATCAGGAACGCCTCCTCCAACTACATGGTCCAGGACCTCTGTTTCTTCCTCGAGGAGCTGGGCGTCCGGGTCGAGGGCGTGGGGACGACGACGCTGACGGTGCACGGCGTCCCGGAGATCGACGTCGACGTCGACTACTCGCCTTCCGAGGACCCGGTGGAGGCGATGAGCCTCGTCGCCGCCGCGGTGGTCACCGAGTCCGAACTCACCGTGCGCCGCGTGCCGGTGGAGTTCATGGAGATCGAGCTCGCCGTCCTGGAGGAGATGGGGCTCGACTTCGACCGTTCCGCCGAGTACGCCGCCGACAACGGGCGCACCCGGCTCACCGATCTCACGGTCCGCCCCTCCAAGCTGGAGGCGCCGATCGACAAGATCCATCCGATGCCCTTCCCCGGGCTCAACATCGACAACGTCCCGTTCTTCGCGGCGATCGCGGCGTCGGCGCAGGGCAAGACGCTGATCCACGACTGGGTCTACGACAACCGCGCCATCTACCTCACCGATCTGAACCGCCTCGGCGGGAGGCTCCAACTCCTCGACCCGCACCGGGTCCTGGTCGAGGGCCCGACGCGCTGGCGCGCCTCGGAGATGATGTGCCCGCCGGCACTGCGTCCCGCCGTCGTCGTCCTGCTCGCGATGATGGCGGCGGAGGGCACGTCGGTGCTCCGCAACGTCTACGTGATCAACCGGGGTTACGAGGAACTCGCCGAGCGCCTCAACGAGGTCGGCGCGCAGATCGAGACGTTCAGGGACATCTGACGCGGTGCCGTCCCGGCCGGGACGGACGGGGCTCCCCGCCCGGGTTGCGGGAGGCGGCCGATGCCGGAGCCGCCGGTCGACTGCGCCGGCGGTGACGGAGGAAGACGTTGGGCGAGGGGTTCAAGGAGGACAACGTGTTTCCTCGGCGAAAAGGACCGCGTCGTGCGGGAGTTGAGGTGCGAGCGGGGTGGCGCCTGGGCGCGTGGAGCCTCCGGTAGGACGGATCTCTCCACCGGATCGTCCGCTGAACCGGAGGCTTCACGTCGGTCACCTACGCTGCCGCGCTCGACGTTCCGCGCGTCACCCGTCCCAAGCGCTCCGGGACGTCTTCACCGACGGTCCGGGTCGGGCGGGCGCCGCGGTGGACAGCGGAGGGTGTACGAACTGCCGGGAACTGGCGTCTTGCCCGCTCGGGACCGCGGGCGGGCAAGACGATGCCGTCAGCCGCGCGCTTGGCTCGGCGACGACGAGCTGACCACCTGGGAGGGCTTCGGCTGCTTCCCCATCTTGTCGGCCACCCCCCGCTTCAGCACGGCCTCGCTGGAGAGCAGCGTGCCCGCCTTGCCCAACGAGTTCGTCTTCGTCAGATAGGTGCGCGAGCCGAGGTAGTCGAGGCTGTCCTCATCGAAGACCCACTCCGTACGCTCACCGTTCCGGGTGTCGGTACGGGCGATGCCCACCCCGTTTCGGCCGATCGCGTCCTTGGCCTGGGGGGCGCGGGCCACCCCCGGCAGTTTCGCCGCGGCCTTGAAGAGTGCGGCCTCGACCTCTGTCGGCACGACACCGCCGACCAGCCTCCCGATCTCCTCGAACACCACCTGGTCCCGCTCCAGTTCACCGCTCTCCGAGGCGTGCTCGTACAGGTACTTCAGCAGCTCGTCGGGATCGGTCGGAAGCGAGGAGAGCCAACGGTACGTGGGCCGGTCGATGCCCGCGGGCGTCCCGTGGTCGTCGCCCAGATCGGGGTTGATCTGTATGGTCTCGCCGTCCTCCCGAATCGAGCCCAGCTTCATGACCGGCCCCTGCCGCTGCGAGTGCCATTCCTCCCGGCTCTTCAGCGGGCCGGTGACGGCCTTGCCGCTCGTCTCGTCGGCCCCGCGGACCTTGCTCTTCACGTAGGTGTATTGGCTGTCCCTCACTTGGGGAACGGTGTCGTGCGCCATGGCGGCCTCCGAAATGCGCCCCAACTCGGCGCTTGCCGTGCCCTGGTCGGGCCGGCCTGAAGCGTCGCCGCCGGAGAGCAGGCCCGCGGTCAGCGCGCCGCCGAGGGCCACGGCCGCCGCCGGCGCCACAACGGCGGGGCGCAACAGGCGGAACCGGCCCACGCCGGGCCGGTCGTGGTGGACGGGCGAACCGCCGCCGGCGTCCGACACGGCCTGCGCGGCGTACTGCTCGTCGTCGATCTCTCGCATGAGTCGTTCCTTGTGGTGTTCGTGACGGCCCGGCGGAAGGTCCCGTTCCTCCGGGGTCGGCAGCATGTGGGCGAGCGCCTCCCGCGTCTCACGTTCGGCGCGGATCCGGCTTGCCTTGTCGGCCCTCGGTGCGGTCATCGGGCTTCCTCCTCGACGGGCAGAGCGGCGAACGCCGCCCTGCCCAGTACCTCTCCGCGGGCAGCGCCCGGTTCCCTTTCCTCTGTCTCCGACCGCAGGGCGACCAGCCGGCGCAGCCTGGCGCGGGCGCGCGACAGGCGAGAGCGCACGGTGCCGACGGGCACCCCGAGAGCCTCCGCGGCCTGCGCGTAGTCCAGACCGGCCCACACGCACAGCGTGAGAACCTCCCGCTCCCGTGTCCGGAGGTGGCGCAACGCGCTGCCCACTGCGGACAGTTCGCGGGCGTCGTCGACGCGAGCCGCCGTCGCGTCGGCGAAGTCCTCCACCTGCCGCGGGGGCGGATGAGAGGCGAGGAAGGCGAGTCGGCGTCCCAGGCTCCGGCGCTGGTTGCGGGCCTTGTTGGTGGCAATGCCCAACAGCCACGGGCGCAGCGGACCGCTGTCCGACTCGACCCGGTGGCGGGTGCGCCAGGCGTCCAGAAATGTTTCGGCCATCACCTCCTCCGCCATCGACCAGTCGCCGGTGAGTCGGAAGGCGTGGTTGTACACCGCTTTGGCCTCGTCGTCGTACAACTCTGCGAAAGCCTCTTTGTCACCCGCGCGGATCCGTTCCCTCACTCGCTTGTCGGCGTCCTGTCCACTGGTCTCTCGCGGCTCCGCCCCTTCCGAAGGCTCCGCCGCTTCGGTGTACCTCACACCCTTCATCTCTCCGCTGCCCGCCCTGGGTTCCCGTGACGTGGGTCACGGCTTCGGTGCTCGTTCCCTTCGGAGTTGCCCCCTGAATACAGTCTTTCGTTGATCGTGGACCTGGAGACCGGGGCCAGAGGTGCCCGCACTGCACGACCGATCGCGCCGTTCCCGTCCCGGGCACCCTGCCGACCGGTCCGATCCCTCGTACCACGGGAGTGGTGGCCGGCCACCGCCGCATGCGACTCCATCGTTCGGTGCGGGGGGATACCGGATATACCGTCCGAATGCCCGGTAGCGGTGCGTTGTTCGCGGTTCCGCTACCGCGCGCCTGCCGGCGCCCCTGCCCGTCGCACCCGCAAGCCCTGAGTGCCCGAGCGGAGGCGACGGGCAACTACTCCGCGCCGGGGGCGAGTTCGATCAGGGGGCTGCGGCCGACGGCGTCTCCGGTGCGGGATCCCGCGGGTGCGGACACAGGAGCGGGAGCAGGAGGGCGGCCGTCAGTTGGAGAGCCGCGATGGCGAGGAGGTGCGGGACGGGGCCGAAGGGGAGGGTGCCGGCGAGGGCGGCTCCGGCTGCTGCGGCCGAGACCTTGAGTCCGGCTCCGAGGGTGAAGACCTGGGTGCGGGCCGAGGCGGGGGCGTGGTCGGCGCGCAGGCGCAGGGTGGCGGCCATCAGGGGACCGTCGCAGAGGCCGGCTGCGGCGAACGCGGCGACGGCCGCGGGGAACCACGGCACCAGCGCGGCGACGGCGAGCGCGGCACCGGTGCCGAACAGGGCGCAGGCCGCGAGGTGTTGGGCGTGCGGGCGGCGTCGGAGTCGAGCGGTGCCCAGTGCGCCGAGGAGGCCGCCGACGGCGAACGCCGTCACCGGGACCCCTTCGGCTCCGGGATGGCCGAAGGCCGCGGTGAGGAGCACGGCCGTGACGGCGAGGCCGCCGATGCCGAGGAAGGACACGACGGTCGCCGCCGTGATGGCGCGGAGCTCGGGGACGCGCCACAGCGCGGCGAGGCCGGCGGCGACGGTGGCCGCGGGTCGACTCTTCCTGGGTGCGGGCGGGTTGGCGGGTCGGCCTGTCCGGGAGCCGGGTTCCTCGGGCGGGGTGGGCCGCCGGTCGGCCGTCGGCTCGGAGGCGGTGTCCCTGTTCGCCGGGGGCACGGGGATGCGGAGGGCGAGGACGGCCGCCGCGGTCGCGGCTCCGGCGAGGAGGGCGGTGGCCGGCGTCGCGGAGAGGGCGCCGGCCGTGACGCTCACCGCGGCCGGTGCGAGGACCGAGGCGGCGTTGTAGGTGGCGGCGTCGAGCGCATAGGCGCGGGTGCGGACGCGGGGGTCGGGGAGGAGCCGGGCGAGCAGACCGGAGAGGCCGCCGGTGACGACGGGACCGCAGGCGCCGCCGAGGGCGGCGCAGCCGAGCGGGGCGGCGAGCGGCGCGCGCCCGAGGACGGCGGTGAGGGCGGCGAGCGAGACGGCGAAGAGGGAGAAGGCGAGCACGTGGAACGCCCGTGGGGAGCGGGCGCGTTCGGCGAGCGCGCCCACGAAGGGGGCGGCGAGTGCGTGCGGCGCCATCCATGCCGTGAGCGCGAGAGCTCCCTGGGCCGGGCTGCCGGTGCGCTCCAGCGCGAGGAGGGCGAGCGCGAGGGCGACGCCTTCGTCGGCGAACCTCGCGGAGAAGGCCGTAGCCAGGTACGCGGGGAGCGGCCTGCTCACGGGCACGGTGCTCCTACGGTCAGCGGGACTGCGGGCGTTCACCGGCAACCGGCGTAACGCCTTATGCTAGCATCACGTTACATCGAAGGAGGTGCTCGCCATGACACGGCAGCCGCACCCGCAGCCGGAATCGTCCGCCGGACGGTTCCAGCCGGCACGTCGCCTGGTGGAGATCGCCAATGCGGTACGCAGCGACCCGGAGGCGCCCCGCGCCGAGCTGGCGCGGCTCCTGGAGCGCCACGGCGAGCGGGCGGAGGACGTCGGCCCGGCGGGCTTCACCGAGCGCGACGCCGCCGAACTCCGGGAAGCGGCGACGGAGTTGACGGAAATCCTCACCCAGGACGACCCGGACACCGTGGCACGCGCGCTCAACGCGCTCCTCGCCGAGCACGCAGGTCCGCCCCGCCTCTCCCGGCACGACGGCCATCCGTGGCACCTCCACAACGACCGGAGCGACGACGTGAGTTGGCGCGAGTGGTTCCTCTGCTCCGGAGCGCTCGCACTTGCGCGGGTGCTCAGCGAGTACGGGCGTCCGGCCTGGGGCGAATGCGAGGCGGCCGACTGCACGGGTCTCTTCCTCGGCACCGGGCCCGGCGGCGCGAGACGCTACTGCTCGCCGCGGTGCGCCGGCCGCTCCAGAGTGGCGGCGCACCGGCGCAGGAAGTCCGAGCACCCCGACAGCACGCCCCGGCAAGGCCGTTGAGAGGCTGGGCGCACGGCCCGAGGGGCCGTGCTCGAGTAAGGGGGACGGGATGACGGGCAGGCTGGGAGAATTCCGCAACGAGGCGGCACGCGCGCGGTTCTTCGCCGCGTACGAGAAGGCGCTGGCGAGGTGGCCCGACGGCCGCGAAACGTCCGATATCGCAACGGAGTTCGGCACCACCCGCGTGCACCGGTACGGGAGCGGCGAGCGCACCCCGCTCGTCCTGCTCCACGGGCAGAACGCGACGTCGTCCGTCTGGGCGCCGAACATCGCCCGACTCGCCGAGGAGCGCACGGTCTTCGCCGTCGACCACGTCGGCGAGGCGGGGCCCGGGACGCAGACGCGGCCGATACGTACGGGCGAGGAGACCTCCGCCTGGCTGGAACAGGTCCTCGAAGGGCTCGGGTTGGCCGAGGTGCACCTCGGCGGCTTCTCCTACGGGGCCTGGATCGCCCTCACCCACACGGTACTTCGCCCCGAGCGCGTCGTCTCGCTGCCTCTCGTGGAGCCGCCGCGCGCGCTGGCGCCGCTGCCGCTCGACTTCGTCCCCGGCACCCTCGCCGTCCTGCTCAGCGGCTCCGAGCGGCTGCAACGCCGGTGGTTCCAGCGGCTTGCGGGGCCCCCGCAGGAGGGGCCGGCCGATGCCGAGGCGCAGTCGGAGGTCGGCCTCCAGGCGATGCGCACCTTCCGTCTCCGGCTGCCGCAGCCGGAGCGGATCGACGATGCGGCGCTCGCCGGGATCGAGCGTCCCGTCCTGCTCTTCTTCGGTGCCGAGAGCCACGCCGTCGATCCGGAGCGCGCCGCCGCGAGGGCTCGCTCGCTCCTCCCCGACGTCCGCACCGAGGTGGTCGAGGGTGTGGGGCACAGCATCCCCGTCGCGCGGTTCAACGAGGCCGTCCCCGGGTTCCTCCGGGAGGCCGACGCGCAGCCGGGCGGCGCCTGGGCCGGCTAGGCGTCCGCGTCCGAACTCCGCGCCAGTAGCGCCGCGTTGAGGTACGGGAGGTCGACGGCGCGCGCGGGGTGGAGTCCCGTGAGGGACTCGATGCGGCGTACGCGGTAGTCGACGGTGTTGGGGTGGATGTGGAGGGACTCGGCCGTCGTACGGCGGTCGAGGCCGGAGGCGAGGTAGGACTCCAGGGTACGCAGGAGGTCGGGGCGGTCGGCGAGCGGTGCGAGGAGGCCCGCGAGGCCCTCGCGGGCCGGTCCGGGGCGGCTCAGTTGGTACTCCAGGAGCACGTCGGCCAACCGGTACAGCCCGGGGGGTCTGCCCGTGCGCCGTACCACCTCGACGACCTCCGCGTTCCGCGCCACCGCCGCGGGGACCGCCCGGCGCTCCGCGGTCGCTCCCGCCGCGGTGATCGCGGTGCCGGCCGAGCGGGAGGCGCGCGCGACGAGTGCGCGGAGCTCCTCCCACGGCGGCGGGGCGGCCACCGGCAGGAGCGCCGTCCCGCCCGACGCGTCGAGCGAAACGAGCGCCGACTCCCTGACGTACGCGTCGAGTTCGGACTGGACCCGCCGCACCTTGCGCCGGGCCGCGACACTGCCGCCCGGCCCGCTCTCGTCCGGGTGCGGGGCGAGCGCGAGCGTGAGGACCGCGTACCGCTCGGCGGGCCGCAGGCCGGCCGAGCGCGGCGCCTCCTCGTCCGCTCTGCCGGCGAGGAGCGAGGCCAACAGGGCATGCCGGTCCGCGTGTTCCTGGCTGTCGAGGACCTGCCGCACCTCCAGGTAGGCCGCGCTCACCGTCGAGGTGAGGGTGCGGTGGAAGGCCATCATGAGCGAAAGGGCGTCCTGCACGTCGGTGAGGTCGCCGGGACGCGCGCCCCGCGTGATCTCCTGCCAGCCGCTCTCCATGCCGAGGTGGTATGCGGAGAGGACGGCGTCCAACGGGACGCCTTCTTCGGCGCGTTGGGCCGCCGAGTCGCGCTGCTCCGCGAGTTCGGCGGCGGTTGCGGGGGTGCGGCGCTCCAGCACGCGCGCGAAGACGCGCAGGTTGTGGCGGACGATCCCGGCGATGTCGCCGACGACCTCCTCCCGCGGAAGCCGTGCGTAGACGGGGAGTTCGGAGAGGAGGCGATCGACGACGCGGCGGGTGAGGGCCGGTACCCGGGCGTGCAGGTGCGCGGCGACGGGCCGGCCGGCGATGAGCAGTGGGCGGGTGCGGACGGTGGCGCCGTTGTCACCGGTCACAAAGTCCCCCGGGGGAAGTCTGCGTCACTCACCAGTTAAAGGGTCGGGGACGAGTCTGCATCATGGTGGGGACATCCTCCACGGCCCCGGAGGCACCCGTGCGCCCTCTCCCCCACCGCACGTCCCGGCCGCGTGTCGGGCTGAGCACTCGGACCACCGCGGTGCGCAGGCCGCGTCGCCACCGTCTGCCCGGCGTCGCCGTCCTGCTCACCGCGGTGCTCTCGGCGCTGCTGCCGCCGGGCGCGCACGCCGCGGAATCGGGTCGGGCGGAGCTCAACGCGCCCGCCCTGCCGGGGAGTTGCGACCCGGTCGCGGGCGGCTCGTGCCTGCTGCCGTTCCCCAACGACTGGTACACGACGGCCGACCCGTCGAGCGGGACGGGACGGCGCGTCGCCTTCGCCGACGGCGTACTCCCCCGGCCGCTGCTGGGTCCGAAGATCGACCCGACCCCGTGGAACCGCTCCGACGGATTCTCGCCGGGCTCGACGCTCCTCGCTCAGGTGCCGCGGCTGGACCTGGAGAAGACCGGTGCGGCCCCGCTCACCGACATCGGTGCGTCCCTCGCCGAGGACGCACCCGTCGTCCTCCTCGACACCACCACCGGCGAACGCCACCCGTACTGGGCGGAGTCGGACTCCCGCCCCCGACTCGACGCCCGCCGGGCGCTCCTCGTCCACCCGGCGCGCAACCTCACCGAGGGGCACCACTACGCCGTCGCGCTGCGCAACCTCAAGGACTCCGAGGGCCGCATGCTCCCCGCGCCCGCGCACTTCGCCACTGCCGCGGCCGAGGCGCCGCTGCCCGACGAACATCCGCTCCGGGAACGGCAGTCGAGGCTCACGCCGGTGCTGGAGCAGCTCTCCGCAGCGGGCGTGGAGCGTGAACAGCTCCACCTCGCCTGGGACTTCACCGTCGCCGGCACCGAGAACCTCACGGGCGACCTCTACGACATCAGGGACGACGCCTTCGACACCCTGGGCGACGCCGCGCCCGACACCGAGGTCACCGCCGTGGAGGAGTTCACCGCGGAGGAGAACCCGCGGATCGCCCGCGAGGTCAGGGGTACCGTGACGCTCCCCGGCTACCTCGACGAGCCGGGCGGGCCGACGGGCGCGGTACTCAACCGGGGACCCGACGGACGCCCCGAACGGCAGCCGGGCAACGTCCAGGAAGCGGCGTTCACCTGCCGGATACCGCGCTCGGCGTGGGAGAAGCCCTCGCGCCCGGCCCTCTACGGGCACGGGCTCCTCGGCGGGCAGAGCGAGGTGCGTGCCGACAACGTCCAGGCGATGGCGCAGGAGGGCGGGTTCACCTTCTGCGCGACCGACTGGATCGGCATGGCCGAGGAGGACATCCCGACGGTGCTCGGCGCGCTCCTCGACCTCAACCGCTTCCCCACCGTGCCCGAGCGCTCAGAACAGGGCATGCTCAACACGCTCTTCCTCGGCCGCGCCCTCGTCCACCCCGAAGGGCTCGGCACGGAACCGGCGTTCCGCACCGAGGACGGCCGCCGGCTCCTCGCCCCGGAGGCGGAGCTCGGCTACGACGGGAACAGCCAGGGCGGCATTCTCGGCGGATCGCTCGTCGCCGCCTCGCCCGACATCGACCGCGGCGTGCTCGGCGTCACCGGCATGAACTACGGCGGGCTCCTCCTCCAACGCAGCGCGGCCTTCGACCGGTTCCAGCCCGTCCTCGACACCTCGTACCCCGACAGGCTGCGCCAGCAGGTCGTCCTCCAACTCCTCCAGATGCTCTGGGACCGCGGCGAGACCAACGGTTACGCCGGCGACCTCGCCGCGAGCGACAAGCGGGTCCTGATGCACGTCGCCTACGGCGACCACCAGGTCGCCAACGCCGCCGCCGACGTCGAGGCGCGAACCCTCGGCGCGCGCCTCGTCACCCCGGCGCTCGCCGACGGGCGCAGCCCCGACAAGGAGCCCTACTGGGGCGTCGAGCCCACGGGCCAACTGCCGTACGCGGGCTCGGGGATGGTCGTCTGGGACTCCGGTACGCCGACGCCGCCGACCGGCAACACACCGCCGAGCGACGGCAGTTACGGCGAGGACCCGCACTCCGACCCGCGCAACTCGGCCGACGCGAGGCGGCAGAAGGCGGAGTTCTTGAAGACCGGCGACATCGTGGACGTCTGCGGTGGGGCGCCCTGTCGGGCGGAACCCGCCGGTTAGCGGGGTCCGCCCGGTGAGCGCTCCGGACGACGGGGTCTTGAGGGCTGCTCCGCTGCCGGGAGTCCCCGACCGCGCGGACGGGTGGCGGAGCCTGTCCGTTGTCGCCGGGTCCCCCACGGGAGTTCCGCCGTGCGGCCTTCAACCGACCGTGGCGATCGGCCAGTTGAGCGCCGTTACGGGTTGGCCCCGTTCCGGGGCGCCGACAGGGTATACGCCCCGGAACGGGGCCACGGGGACGCGTTCACGGACGCGGCTCCGTCGACGCGGCTCGCCCGCGCCGAGGCAGCCC
>NZ_AJTQ01000203.1 GCF_000262345.1 Streptomyces xiaopingdaonensis
GCCCGCACCTCCTCCCCGTCGGTCTCGCGGAGCCCGTCTCCGACGAGCAACCACCGTGTGACACCGATCGATTCGAGGAACGCCAGGTCGTGCGCGGCGACGACGAGGGCGCCCTCGTACGAGTCGAGGGCGGTCGCGAGCCGGCGGACGCTGGCGATGTCGAGGTTGTTGGTGGGTTCGTCGAGGAGGAGGAGCTGCGGCGCGGGCGACGCGAGGAGCGTCGCGGCGAGAGCGGCGCGGAAGCGCTCACCGCCCGAGAGCGTGCCGGCGAGCTGCTCCGCGCGGGCGCCCTTGAAGAGGAAGCGGGCGAGCTGGGCGCGGATCTGGTTCTCGGGGACGTCGGGGGCGGCGCGAGCGACGTTGGCGGCGAGGCTCGCGGCGTCGTCGAGGACGTCGAGCCGCTGCGGCAGGAAC
>NZ_AJTQ01000204.1 GCF_000262345.1 Streptomyces xiaopingdaonensis
GGACGAGCGCCTCCACCGCGCCTGCGAGCGGAGGGAGTTCGCCCGTGAGCGTACGCAGGAGCGTCGTCTTCCCCGCTCCGTTGCGGCCGACGAGCGCGAGGCGCTCGGGCCCCCGCACCGTGAGGTCGATCACGTCGGCGCTGCCGAACCGCGGCCGCACACCGTCGAGTCGGAGCACGGTGCGTCCGGACGGAACGACCGTGCCCGGCAGGCTGACGCGGATCTCCTCGTCGCTGCGGACGGCTCCCGCCGCCTCCTCGCGGCGCTCCTCCGCGTCCCTGAGCCGGCTCTCCTGGAGGCCGCGCAGCTTTCCCGCAGACTCCTGCCCGGCCCGCTTCTTCCCGCCCGCTACGATCCGCGGGGCCCGCCGCTGCGCGTCGAGCTTCTTGCTCTGCCGCTGCCGCCGCGCCGACTTCACCTGCGCCTCCTCCACTTCGCGCTTCTGCCGGCGTACGTCGGCCTCCGCGGCGCGCAACGTGCGGCCCGCGGCGGCCTGTCGGGCCGCGAGCGCCTCCTGGTAGGCCGACCAGCCGCCGCCGTACCAGTCGACGGAGCCGGAGCGGAGCTCCGCGGTGCGGTCCACGCGCTCCAGCAGCTCGACGTCGTGGCTGACGACGACGAGTACGCCGGAGCGCCACGACTCCACCACCTCGTGGAGCCGACGCCTGGCGAAGAGGTCGAGGTTGTTGGTCGGCTCGTCGAGGAGCAGCACGTCCGGGCGCGCGAGGAGCAGCGCGGCGAGGCGCAGGAGCACGGTCTCACCGCCCGACATCTCCCCCACGGAGCGGTCGAGTTGCAGGTGGTCGAGGCCGAGGGAGCCGAGTGTCGCCAGCGCCCGCTCCTCGACGTCCCAGTCGTCGCCGACCGTTTCGAAGTGGGCCTCGTCGACGTCGCCCGACTCGATCGCATGGAGCGCGGCCCGGCGCTCGGCGACGCCGAGCGCCTCGTCGACGCGGAGCCCGGTGTCGAGCGTCACGTGCTGCGGCAGGTGGGCGAGGCTGCCGCCGACGGTCACCGAGCCGCCGGCCGGCCGGAGTTCACCGGCGAAGAGGCGCAGCAGGGTCGACTTGCCCGAGCCGTTGGCGCCGACGAGCCCGGTGCGGCCGCGGCCCACGGTGAGGGAGAGGTCCTCCAGGACGCCGGTGCCGTCGGGCCAGCGGAAGGTGAGCGCGGAGCAGGTCAGGAAGGGGTTCGGGGCGGTGTTCATGGGTTCTCGCAGTCGCGTGCGCGGTGGGCGGGGGCTACGTGTGCGAGCACCGCTGGGTGACGGCGAAGGACGCGGGAGCGCTGACGGCCCTGCGAAGGCGAGGGGCGGCATGCACCGAGGTCGCATCTGCGCGGCGCCGCGACGGGTCGGATGCCGACCGGCGGCGTACGGCTGTGCCGTACCGCGCGATGTTCGCGGACCTCAGATGCGCAACGTCCACCTCATTCTGAGACGACAGGACCTGGGCAGGGTACCCCAACCCCCTCCCGCGGCGGCGGAGCGGCCGGTTTCCCGCCACGCTGCACAGTTTCCCGAGCACGGCGCGTCAGGGCAGGACGGCCACCCCGTCGATCTCCACGAGCGCCTCGGGGTCCCAGAGCGCCGCTACGCCCAGCACCGCCATGGCCGGGTACTCGCGGCCCGCCAGCCGGTGCCATGTCCGGCCCAACTCCCGGGCGTGCGAGCGGTATCGGGGCACGTCGACGGTGTAGACGGTGACGCGAGCCAGGTGGCCGGCCTCGCCTCCGGCTGCGCGCAGCGCGGTGAGCAGGTTGCTCAGGGACTGCTCGAACTGCTCGGGAAGCGTGCCGCCGACGATCCGGCCTTCCGGATCGAGCGCCGTCTGGCCCGCGAGGTGGACGGTCCGGGTGCCGGTCGTGGTGACGGCGTGCGAGAACCCCTTGGGCGGGGAGAGCTCGGCCGGGTTGGTGCGGAGGGGTCTCATCGGTAGAGCTCCTTCGCGATCAGGGTGCGCTGCACCTCGGTCGCCCCCTCGTAGATCCGCGGTGCGCGCACCTCCCTGTAGAGGTGTTCGAGGAGGTGCCCACGGCGGAGTGCCGAGGCGCCGTGGAGCTGGACGGCGGAGTCGACGACGTACTGCGCCGTCTCCGTGGCGAAGAGCTTCGCCATCGCCGAGCGGCGCGCGGTGTCCGGGTCGCCGCGGTCGCAGGCGGCGGCCGCGGCGTAGACGAGCGTTCTCGCGGCCTCGGTCCGCGTGGCCATCTCCGCCAACGTGTGGGCGACGGACTGCTGTCGGCGCAGCGGGCCGCCGAACGCGCGCCGCTCGTCGGCGTGGTGGAGCGACGCGTCGAGGGCGGCACCGGCCATGCCGACGGCGAAGGCGCCGACGCTGGGGCGGAAGCGGTTGAGCGTGCGCATCGCGAGCCGGAACCCCCCGCCGGCCGGGCCGATCCGGTCGTCTTCCGTGACGGGGACGCCCTCGAACTCCACGGTGCCGAGGGGGTGCGGCGAAAGCATGTCGAGCGGCTCGCCCCGCAGCCCCGGGCGGTCGGCGGGGACGAGGTAGGCGGTGATCCCG
The DNA here is from genome assembly GCF_000262345.1 of Streptomyces xiaopingdaonensis. Classification (GTDB taxonomy): domain Bacteria; phylum Actinomycetota; class Actinomycetes; order Streptomycetales; family Streptomycetaceae; genus Streptomyces; species Streptomyces xiaopingdaonensis. Next base: position 2,526 of record NZ_AJTQ01000204.1, read on the forward strand.
TGCGCGCCCGGCGCCTCTCCCGTGCGCGCGAAGACGGTGTAGACGTCCGCCTCGGGCGCGTTGGAGATCCACGTCTTGGTGCCGTCGAGCCGGTGGCGGCCGGCACCGTCGGGCTCGGCGGTGAGCGTGAGCGCCGCCGCGTCGCTGCCGGCCTGCGGCTCGCTCAGCGCGAAGGCGGCGACGGCGGCACCCGAGGCGAGCGGCGGGAGCCACCGGGCGCGCTGCGGTGTCGTACCGGCCTCGACGAGCGGTCCCGCGCCGAGCCCTTGGAGGGCGAGCGCGGTCTCCGCCTCGGTGGTGACCCGGGCGAGGGACTCGCGCAGTATGCAGAGGTCGACGGTGGAGACGGAGTCCGGGCCCTTGCCGTCGGGGGCCGGCTCGGGCACGGGTGCGGGAACGACGCGCGCGAGGAGGCCGAGGCGGCCCAGCTCGGCGACGAGCGGGCGGTTGAGGCGTCCGGGCGCGGCCTCGCCCGTCAGCGGGGCGAGGCGTTCGGCCGCGAGTCCGCGCAACTCCTCGCTCCAGCAGTGCTGTTCGGGTTCGAGCGCGTAGACCGGCATCGCCGCTCCCTCCGTCCGACGGCCCGCGACACGGGGCCGCGCGCGGAACGTCCCGTATATCGGGAGGCATTGACTGCCGTCACCATATCGCTACGCTCAACCCACCACAGCAGGTTCCCGCCACCGCGCACCGGCGTACGACGGGCGCCCGAACCGGCACCACGCACGCACGAGGACGCATGTCCCGCCGCGTCGAGCGGCCCCGGCCGCGACGGCGTCTCGCGGGGCGCAGCCGACCACGCAAGACCCGGGCCACGCACCGGCGGCCCGGCTCAGCCGACCGCGCGCGAACCGCCGAGGGGGCGTCACGGCAATGGAGTTGAGCCCGTCCGCACACGCCGACACCTTCGCCAGGGACCACCTCCCGCCCGCCGAGGAGTGGCCCTCGCTCGACCTCGAGGGCGCCGGGCTCGCCTATCCGGCACGCCTCAACTGCGGCGCCGAACTCCTCGACACGACCCTCGCCCGCCACGGCCCCGACCGCCCGGCACTGCGGGGCCCCTCGGCCGACCCGGGAGCCCCCGACATCGACTGGACGTACGGGGAACTGCGCGCCCACGTCGACCGGTTGGCGCACACCCTCACCGAAGACCTGGAGTTGCTCCCGGGCAACCGGGTGCTCTTACGCGGCCCCAACAGCCCCGAATTGGCTGCGTGTTGGCTCGCCGTGATGAAGGCGGGCGGTGTCGCGGTCACCGTCCTCGCCGGGCAGCGCCCCGGAGAGCTGGCCACCGTCTGCCGGCTCGCCCGCATCCGGCACGCCGTCTGCTCGGCCGACTCGCTCGACGGGCTCACCGCGGCCGGCGTCCCCGGCCTGCGCACCGCCGTCTTCGGCGACGGGAGACCCGACGAACTCTTCCGACGCGCCGCACGGAAGCCGCCGCGGTACGAGGCCGTACCGACGGCCGCCGACGACGTCGCGCTCCTCGCCTACACCTCGGGCACCACGGGCGACCCCAAGGGCTGCGCGCACTTCCACCGGGACGTGCTCGCCATCGCCGACACGTTCTCGGCCCGCGTGCTCCGCCCCGCATCCGGCGACCTCTTCGCCGGAAGCCCCCCGCTGGGCTTCACGTTCGGCCTCGGCGGCCTCCTCGTCTTCCCGCTGCGCGCCGGAGCCGCCTCCCTCCTCGGGCACTGGTCGGGGCCCGCGCAGATGCTCGAGGCGATCGAGCGGCACCGGGTCTCCGTGTTCTTCACCGCGCCGACCGCCTACCGCGGGATGCTCGCCGCCCTCCGCGACGCACCGTACGACCTGGCAGCTCTGCGACGCTGCGTCTCCGCCGGCGAGCACCTGCCGGCCGGAACCTGGCACGCATGGCACCGGCACACCGGCCTCCGCCTCATCGACGGCATCGGCGCGACGGAGATGCTCCACATCTTCCTCTCCGCCGCGGACGACGAGATCCGCCCCGGCACCACAGGGCTGCCCGTGCCGGGCTTCCGCGCCCGCGTCGTCGCCGACGACGGCGTCACGCCCGTCCCGGACGGCGAGCCCGGACTCCTCGCGGTCCGCGGCCCCGTCGGCTGCCGGTACCTGGCGGACGAGCGGCAGCGCGCCTACGTACGCGGCGGCTGGAACCTGACGGGCGACACGTATGTGCGAGAGCCCGACGGCCGCTTCCGGTACGTTGCGCGCGCGGACGACATGATCATCTCCTCCGGGTACAACGTGCCGGGCCCCGAGGTGGAGGAGGCGCTGCTGCGCCATCCCGACGTCGCGGAGGCCGCCGTCGTCGGGCGGGCGGACGCGCGGCGCGGACAGGTCGTCGTGGCGCACCTCGTCCTCGCCGACGACGTGCCGCGCGACGACGAAACCGCCGCGCGGCTGCGGGAGTTCACCGCGGGCGAGCTCGTCCCCTACAAGGTGCCGCGCGAGTTCGTCTTCACCGACGCGCTGCCGCGCACCCCGACGGGGAAGCTCCAGCGGTTCCGGCTGCGCAGCGGAGGACGAGCCCCCGGAACGGCGCCGACAGACCTCTAGAGTTGTCGCCGTGGCGGCAGACTCCAGCAAGGGCACGCGGCGCTCGCCCGGCTCGTTGATCCTCACCTTCTACGGCGCGTACGGAAGGGAGTTCGGCGACGCGGGGAGTGTGCCCGTCGCCGCGCTGATCCGGCTCCTCGGCGCGCTCGGCGTCGACCCTCCGGCGGTGCGCTCGGCCGTCTCGCGGCTCAAGCGCCGCGGTCTGCTCACCGCCGACCGGCCGGGCAGCAAGGCGGCGGCGTACGCCCCGTCGCAGGCGGCCGGGGAGCTCCTCGCCGACGGCGACCGGCGGATCTACGCACGCCCGGAACCGGGCGGCGGCTGGCTCCTCGCCGTCTTCTCCGTCCCCGAGGAGCTGCGCACGCAGCGCCACCTGCTCCGCTCGCGGCTCGCACGGCTCGGCTTCGGCAACGCGGCCCCCGGCGTCTGGATCGCCCCCGCCCACCTGGAGGACGAGGCCCGACACACCCTGGAACGGCTGGAGTTGGAGCAGTACGTCGACCTCTTCCGCGGTACGCACACCGGGTTCGCGCCGACGCCCGAAGCCGTCTCGCGATGGTGGGACCTGGAGGGGATCGCCGCCCTCCACCGCGCCTTCCTCGACGAGCAGCAGCCCGTCCTGCGGGCCTGGCGGCGCCGCCGCACCCGCCCGCCGGAGCCCGCCTACCGGGACTACCTGCACGCCCTCGACTCCTGGCGCCGCCTCCCCTACGCCGACCCCGGCCTGCCCGCCGCGCTGCTGCCGGCAGGCTGGCCGGGCCGGCGCTCGGCGGAGGTCTTCGCCGGTCTCCACGAGCTGCTCGGCGGGCCCGCTGCGGAGTTCGTCGCGGAGGTGAGGGGTGCGGAGGAGCCGCGGTGACGCGCCCCTCGGCGACCGCACGCGCACGCACCGTGGCCGCAGGGCGCTCCACATGTGCGCCCCGGTGCTCCGCCGTACGCTGGGAGCATGCCACGCGACGCCGACGATCCGGCCGGGAGCGGCCGGGGATCCCGCGGACGGCCCACGGGGAAGCGGTGGGTCTACGTCGTGCTGATGGCGTGCTGCCTCGTGCTCTTCGTCTGCGCCTGGGCCTTCGTGCGCCTCTGGTCGGTGCCCGCGGCGATCGGTATGTGCGTGGTCGCCATGATCCTCCCGCCGACAGCCGCCATCATCGCCAACCGCGGTGAGCCCGGCGCGAGTTGGCCGGAGGACGAGGAGGACGACGGGCGCTCGGACGAGCGTTGAGCCGCCGGCCTCTCAACTCCCCAGCGTGAGACGCGGCCTGGGCCTTCCCTCCCTCCCCGCCGGCGGACGCCTGCTCCCCGCGCGGTACGACTCGGGCCACGGCGCCCCTGGCCCCTCGTACCCCTGGTCGGCGGCGGCGTGGAGGGTCCAGTGCGGGTCCCACAGGTGCGGCCTCGCGAGTGCGCAGAGGTCGGCGCGGCCTGCGAGGAGGAGCGAGTTGACGTCGTCCCAGGACGAGAGGGCGCCGACGGCGATCACCGGGACGCCGAGCGCGTTGCGAATCAGGTCGGCGTACGGGGTCTGGTACGAGCGCCCGAAGTCGGGCCGCTCCTCCGGGACCACCTGGCCCGTCGAGACGTCGACCGCGTCGGCGCCGTGCGCGGCGAAGGCCGCCGCGATGCGGACGGCGTCCTCGGCCGTGGTGCCGCCGGGCGCCCAGTCCGTCGCCGAGATGCGCACCGTCATCGGGCGGTCGGCCGGCCAGGTCCCGCGCACCGCGTCGAAGACTTCCAGCGGGTAGCGCAGGCGGCCCCCGAGGTCCCCTCCGTAGGCGTCGGTGCGCCGGTTGGTGAGCGGGGACAGGAAGGAGGAGAGGAGGTAGCCGTGTGCGCAGTGGAGTTCGAGGAGGTCGAATCCCGCCGCCGCCGCGCGCTCCGTCGCCGACGTGAACTCCTCGCGGATCGCCGCCAGTTCGGACGCGTCGAGCGCGTGCGGCGTCTGACTGGTGCCGTGGAGGTACGGCAGCGGGGACGGCGCGACGAGCGGCCAGTTGCCTTCGGGCAGCGGCTCGTCGATGCCTTCCCACATGACCCGTGTCGACCCCTTGCGGCCCGCGTGGCCGAGCTGCACGCCGATCGCCGCCGTCGGCGACTCGCGGTGCACGGCGTCGACGATGCGCCGCCAGGAGTCGCCCTGCGCGGCGTTCCAGAGCCCGGTGCAGCCCGGCGTGATCCTGCCGCGCGGTGAGACGCAGACCATCTCCGTCATGGTGAGCCCCGCCCCGCCGAGCGCCCGCGCGGCGAGGTGCACGAGGTGGAAGTCGCCCGGCACGCCCTCCTGCGCCCGGTACATGTCCATCGAGGAGACGACGACGCGGTTGCGCAGCCGCAGCCCGCGGAGCCGGAAGGGGGTGAACATCGCGGGCGTGCCCGCCGGTTGGCCCGCCTCGCGCTCCACGGCCGCGGTGAACGCCGGATCGCGCAGGCGCAGGTTCCCGTGCGTGACACGGCGACTGCGGGTGAGGAGGTTGAAGGCGAACCGGTACGGCGGCTGCTCCGTGTAGCGGCGCAGCTCCTCGAACCACTCGAGGCTCGCGCGCGCCGCACGCTGCGTCGACGCGACGACGGGGCGGCGCTCCTCCTCGTACGCGGCGAACGCCGCCCGAATCCCCTCGTGTTCGCGGAGGCAGGCGGCGAGCGCGAGCGCGTCCTCCATGGCGAGCTTCGTCCCCGAGCCGATGGAGAAGTGCGCGGTGTGCGCGGCGTCCCCGATGAGGACCGTGTTCCCGTGCGACCAGCGGCCGTTGACGAGGGTGCGGAAGACGCTGCCCCGCTGCTGGTCGCTGTGCGGGAGCGCGCCGTCGAGGGTGTGCGGGAAGAGCCGCGCGCACCGCTCGGCGCGCGCCCGCTCGCCCAGCCGGTCGAGTCCGAGTGCCTCCCACACCTCGTCGCGCGCCTCGACGAGCACGGTCGCGGCGGGCGCGCGTCCGTCGGCCGCTTCGGCGGTGCGGTACGGGTAGGCGTGGAGTTGGACGACGCCGTGCGGCGTCTCCGCCGTCTCGAAGTGGAAGGCTTCCAGGGCGAGTTCGCAGGTCATCCACAGGTACCGGCTCCGGTGTGCGACGGTGTGCGGCGCGAAGTGCGCGGCGCCGGCCGTGCGGACGGCGCTGTGCACGCCGTCGGCCGCGACGACGAGGTCGTACTCGGCCGCGAGCCGCGCGTGCGGCGGGGGCGCGGCCCC
>NZ_AJTQ01000205.1 GCF_000262345.1 Streptomyces xiaopingdaonensis
AAGCGCAGGTCGACGCCGAGGGCGCGGCAGCGGCGCTGGAGCAGCGCGAGGAGACGCCGGCGCTCCAGCGCGGCGAAGGCGTGGCCCGAGGAGCGGAGCGTGCGTCCGCGGTGCGTCACGGCGATGTCGTCCCAGCGCACCAGCTCCCGTTGCAGCGCGGCGTGGAACTCGGGGTCGGCCGAGGCGATGCCGCCGAGCGTCTCGTCGGAGAGGACGATGCCGTAGCCGAAGGTGTGCTCCGGCGGGTTGCGCTCCCAGACGGTGACCTCGCGCGCCGGGGCGAGCCGCTTCAGCAGCGCAGCGGCGTAGAGCCCGCCGGGACCGCCGCCGGCGACGGCGATCCGCCGCGACCCGCGGCGCTCCGCCGCGCCGCCCACCTCAGCGCCCCTCCCACTCGGGTTCGCGGCGGCCCGTGAACGCGGCGTGGAACTCCCGGTAGTCGGCGCTGTGCATCAGCAACGCCTGCGTCGCGGCGTCGAGTTCGACGGCGCCCGAGAGGGTGAGGTCGAGCTCGGCGGTGAGGAGCGCCTTGGTCTGCGCGTAGGCGAGGGCGGGCCCGGCGGCGAGCCGCCCGGCGAGGGCCGCGGCGGCGGCGTCGGCGCCGGCCTCCTCGGTCAACCCGCTGAGCAGGCCGATGCGTTCGGCCTCGGGCGCGCGCACCTGGTCGCCGAGGAGCAGGATGCGGGTGGCATGGCCGAGGCCGACGAGGCGCGGCAGCAAGTAGGCGGCGCCCATGTCGCCGCCGGAGAGGCCGACCTTGGTGAAGAGGAAGGAGAACCGCGCGGTCGGGTCGGCGATGCGGAAGTCCGAGGCGAGCGCGAGCACCGCGCCGGCCCCGGCGGCGGCGCCGTGGACGGCGGCGACGACGGGGAAGGGCGCCTCCCGCAGCGCCCGCACCACCTGTCCCGTCATCCTGTTGAAGTCGAGGAGTTGGGAGGTCTCCATGCCGAGGGTGGCACCGATGATCCCGTCGACGTCGCCTCCCGAGCAGAAGCCGCCCCCCTCCCCGGCGAGGACGAGGACGCGCGTGCGGTTCTCCCGCGAGAGCTGCGCGAGGAGGTCGCGCAGGTCGGCGTAGGCGCCGAAGGTGAGCGCGTTGAGGCGCTCGGGCCGGGCCAGGGTGACCGTGACGACGCCGCCCTCCTCCTCGACCCTCAGGTGCCGCCAGTCGTCGGTCCGGTGTGCGCTTCCGGTGAACGGGCTCAACGTCGGCCTCCCGCACGGGGGTTGGAGTGAACGGACGCGCCGGACGTGCCCGGCAGGCGCGGCCGCCTGGACGAGCTCGGGTCGTGCCGTCCCGGCGCCGGCCGGGGCCGCCGAGCCGTCGCGCCCGGAGGGCGCGAGAGGTGCAGGCGCCCGGAGACCGCGAGGGGGCGCAGGCGTCGGGCGGTCTCGCGAACGTATCACCAGTTTCTTACCGCCGTCACGAGTACGCGATAGACGGAAGGGCGGATCCGCGGCTGCCGCAACCTCCATCTCCTCACCCGTTCGGGGGAGTTCACGTCCGGTGGAACGGTTCGCCAACCCGGCCCGTGCATACCGCCCCTGCCATGGAAGCCGCCTTCCCGCCGACCACGGACCGCCGCCTCCCCTCCGCGAGGCTCCTCCACGCCCCCGCCGCAGCGGCACCCCGCACCGTCCACCCCGGAGCCGCCGAGCCGTGATCCGCCGCCGCCCGTTCGCCCATGCTCCGCGTGCGGCCCATGGCACGCGATGCGCCGCGCACATCCCGCGTCCCCCATGGACACCTCACGCACCCCCCGCCACCCTGAAGTTGGCGCCATCGGCCGGTCCGGACAGGAAACGCCCAGGAAGCGCCGTCGATGGAACGTTTCCCGAGTACCGGAACCGGTCACTCTATGGAGTGAGGGAACTGTCCACACGGGGCGGTTTATCCAGTGATTTCCCAAACTCCCTGGCGAACAAGGCCGATTATGGTCACGCTGGGTAACAACCAGCGGAGGGGATGGCAGATGGACGCCCTACGGCTCATCGCCGCCACCCGGCAAGCACTGTCCCAAAGCAGCGCCGTACACGACATCGTGGCCGAGGCATGGCAGGCACAGGCCCTTGCCGAAGCGATCGGAACGCGGCTCGCACACGGCGGCCCGCCCGAACTGCGGGCCGAGGCACAGGCGTTGAAAGAGGCCGCGACCCGCCCCACCGGCGTCACCGAGCGCCCGCAGCCGCCGGAGGCGTGCGGCCCGAGAGCCGTGGCGCTCACGCTCGTCGAGGACCCGCAGTGCGCCCTGCACGGCCTCGGAGAGCTCCTCGGCGAGGTCGGCGCCGCGCTCGTCGCGGTCGCCGTGACCGCGGACGACGAAGCGCTCTACTGGCAGTGCATCGAGGCGATCGACACCGCCGACGAGTCGGGCGACCGCGTCGTCGGCATGCTCCGCAAGCTCGCGTTGCGCGAGCACGGCGTCCACTGACCTGCGCCCCCGCCCGCGCCCCGCCCGTCAAACCCCCCTTGCCGCGGGCGACAATGGTGGCCATGGACCTCCGCGTATTCACCGAGCCCCAGCAGGGCGCCACCTACCAGGAGCTGCTCAAGGTCGCGCAGGCGGCCGAAGACCTCGACTTCGACGCCTTCTACCGCTCCGACCACTACCTCGCGATGGGGGACTCCGAAGGACTGCCCGGCCCGACGGACGCCTGGATCACCCTCGCCGGCCTCGCCAGGGAGACCAAGCGCATCCGCCTCGGCACCCTGATGACGGCGGCGACCTTCCGGCTCCCCGGACCGCTCGCCATCCAGGTCGCGCAGGTCGACGCGATGTCCGGCGGCCGCGTCGAGTTCGGCCTGGGTACGGGCTGGTACGCCGAGGAGCACACCGCCTACGGCATCCCCTTCCCCGAGCGCCGGTTCGGGCTGCTGGAGGAGCAGTTGGAGATCGTCACCGGCCTCTGGGAGACGCCGCTCGGCGAACGGTTCGACTACGAGGGTGAGCACTACCGGCTCAAGGACTCGCCCGCTCTCCCGAAGCCGGCCCAGCGCCGTGTGCCCGTCCTCGTCGGCGGCAAGGGCGCCAGGCGCACGCCCGCGCTCGCGGCCCGGTTCGCCGACGAGTTCAACCTGCCCTTCGGCACGCTCGCCGAGACCGAGCAGCAGTTCGCGCGCGTCCGCGAGGCGGCGGCCGAGCGGAGCAGGTCGGCCGAGGAGCTCGTCTACTCCAACGCACTCGTCGCCTGCGTCGGCGAGGACGACGCACAGGTCGCCCGCCGGGCCGCCGCCATCGGCCGCGACGTCGACGAACTCAAGGAGAACGGGCTCGCCGGCACCCCGGGCGAGGTCGTCGAGAAGATCGGCAGGTATGCCGAACTCGGGGCGACCCGCATCTACCTCCAGATCCTCGACCTCAGCGACCTCGGCCACCTGGAGCTCATCTCCGGCCAGGTCCGGCGCCAGTTGGCATGACGGGCTTCGCGGCCGCCCTCGACGAGGGCCCGCTCGTCCTCGACGGCGGGCTCTCCAACGAGTTGGAGGCCCTCGGCGCCGACCTCGGCGACGCGCTGTGGTCGGCGCGCCTCCTCGCGGACGATCCGGCGCTGGTGCGCGCCGCGCACGCCGCCTACGTCCGGGCGGGGGCGCAGGTGTTGATCACTGCCAGCTACCAGGCGTCCTTCGAGGGCTTCGCCCGACGCGGCGCCACCCGCTCCGAGGCGGGACGGCTGCTGCGGCGCAGCGTCGGACTCGCACGCGAGGCGGCCGAGGAGGCCGGCGGCGAGCACGTCTTCGTCGCCGGCTCGGTCGGCCCGTACGGCGCGGTCCTCGCGGACGGCAGCGAGTACACCGGCCGATACGGCCTGAGCACACGGGAGTTGGCCGACTTCCACCGCCCCCGCGTCGAAGCGCTCGCGGAGGCGGGCCCCGACGTCCTCGCGCTGGAGACGGTGCCGTCGGCCGCCGAAGCGGAGGCGCTGCTCCTGGCGGTGGAGGGGTGCGGCCTGCCCGTCTGGCTGAGCTTCACCGCCTCGGGCGGCCGGACACGGACGGGCGAGCCGCTCGGCGAGGCGCTGGCGCTGGCGGCAGGCGTCGAGCAGGTGGCGGCGGTCGGCGTCAACTGCTGCACCGTGCAGGAGGCTACGCGGGCGCTGCCGCTCGCCGCCGAGCGCGCGGGCAAGCCGGGCGTCGTCTATCCCAACAGCGGTGAGGGATGGGACGCGGACCGCCGGGCGTGGCGCGGCGAGCCGAGCTACGACCCGGCCGCGCCGGGCCTGGTAGACGGCTGGATAGGGGCGGGCGCGCGGCTCGTCGGCGGGTGCTGCCGGGTCGGCCCCGAGCGGATCGCGGCGGTGCGCCGCGCGCTGAGCTGAGGCCGTACCGGCTCATTCACCGCACACCGGACCGTGCAGCCCGCGGCTGGACCGACGTCACCGGACCCTCCTTCCACAGGTGGCCGAGTGCCCGGTCGTCAGGGCCCGGGAGCCGCCGTGCTCCCCCGTCAACTGCAGGACGGGCGGCGGACTCACGAGGTCCGGCCTCTCCGCGACGTGCAGCCCGACCGAGTCCGCGGCCTGGAGACGGGTACCTCCTGAACTCGCGCTCGCCCGTCCCCTCCTCCTGTACGCCCCTGCTGAGGGCACTCAGGAGACCGACTGCGAACCGGACGCACGGGTGGAGCACAGGAGTCCGGCCTCCCGCGACATACCGGGGCAAGCAGTCGCGGGTTCAGGTCCCGCTGCCCCGACCGGACGTCGGGACTTCGGGCAAGGGCAGGCGACTCACGCTCAGCGCCTGGACGGTCGCAGGCTCCGAGACCCGCCGGCCGAGCGTGCGTCGTCCCCCGTTCACGGCGGGCACGCACGTCCGGCGGCCAGGGGGAGGACGCGTTCGAGCAACGCACTGCCCGCCACCCGCACCGGAGTCGGGCCCAAGTCTTCTGGAGCGTACGACCGGAGCGCCGCGGCGGCATTGACATGGGCACGGCGGCGATGGAGGCTGACCCGCCGAAGCGTCGGGCCGGGGCACCCATCCGGCGACATCGTCATGACCGGACGAGGTCTTCCGCCAGCATCGTGCGGAGGCAGCGCGGACGACCGGCCCGCCGTGTCCGTGGGTACAGGCGACGGCGAGGCCCTCCCCCTTACAGCCATCTGGAGGTTCGATGAAACGCCCGTTCTCCCGACGCGGCCGCGCCCTGTGGGCCGCGGTGGCAGCGCTGCTCGTCGGGATCGTGCTCGTGCCCGCCGCTCAAGCGGGAACGCCGTCCGACAAAAGCGCGCACACGGCCGACTCGACCGCGGCGAGCGGCGGTTCGACCGCGGGGCCGACGGCCGATCAGCTCCGCGCGGCGATGGAATCGTGCGGCACGCAGCTCTCCGACGGCGAGTACGCCGAGGACGAGGGCGGCACCCCCTCCATCCCCGTCTGCGGCAAGAACGAGGCAGTGTTCTGGCAGGCCGACCTCGACGTGGACTGCGACGGCCGGCCCGGCGACGAGTGCAACGAGAACACGGACCCCGCCTTCCAGCCGGAGACCGCCTGCGTGCAGTCCGACGGCGAACCGCTGAACTCCGCGACGTTGCCGCACATCGTCGTCCCGCTGCCGAGCGAGACCTGGGACCACGCCGCGTCCGACGTCAACTGCGGCACCGTGGGCGCCGTGGTCTACGAGGACGAGGTCGTCTACGGCGTGATCGGCGACAAGGGCCCCGACTCGATCATCGGCGAGGCGTCGTACGCGATGGCCGACGAGCTGGGGATCGATCCCGACCCCGCCACCGGCGGCGTCTCCGGCAAGGTCGTCGGCTATGTGACCTTCCCCGGCACCGAGGTGTCGAAGAACGAGGACCACGCGGAGGCGACGGAGCTCGGCGAGGCCGCGGCCACGGAGTTCGTGGGGAACGGCGCCCGCTGAGCTCCTGGTCGACTCCGGCGGCGTACGCCGCCGTCCGCCCGGGCGCGCGTCACCGCGCCGGGCCCGCCACCGCGGGCCCGGCCGGACGTGTGCGCGAGCGCTCGGCCTGTCTCCGGAGCCGTGGGAGCAACGCCGCCACGTGGGAGCAGCCGCGACTCACCGTCGAACACGGGAGGCAGCCCGGACGGCGCTCCGCAACCGTCGCCACCTGGATCAACTTCTCCGGGAGGGCTGCTCGAGGGGACGCACCGCCCGCCTCGTCGGCACGGTGTCGAAGAGCGGCGGCTGCGAGTCGCCCTCGGCACCGGCGGACGCCGACTCTCGTCGGTTCCGGCGCTGTTCGTCGTGATCGCGGAGTGCGGAAGGCGCTGCACCCGGGGCGGCAGCCCCTCGTCACGTGGTACCGCCGGGCACCGACAACGCCTCGACCCCAGCGCCCGGGACGACGCCGCGCGCTCGACGCACCGCCGCCCGACGAGCCCCTCGCTCACGCCACTCCCGCGAGCACGACCTCGGGCACCTCCGCCACGCTCGCCAGAATCCGCGTGTGCGGCTCTTTTCCGAGGACCTCGCGGGGCACACCGCCGGTGAGCACACCGATCACCTCGCCGGCGCCCGCGTTGGTGCCGGCGAGGAGGTCCACGGCGGTGTCGCCCGCGACCAGCACCTTCCGCACGTCGAGGACGCCGGTGCGCTCCATCGCGCGGTGGATCATGTACGGCGCCGGCCGGCCGCGCGGCACCGCGTCCGAGGTGACGACGGCGTCGAGGTTGCCGCCCGGCTCCGACGACCAGCCGAGCGAGGCGAGCAGCGGCTCGGCCACGTCGTCACTGAAGCCGGTGGTGAGCGCGACCCGCACGCCGCCGGAACGCAGCGTGGCGAGCGCCGCCGCGACGCCGGGCAGCGGGGTCGGCGGCGTCTCCGCGTAGAGCGCGCGGAGCCGAGCGCTGAAGACCTCGTAGGACTCCTCCACCAGTTCGGGTGTCGGGCTGCCGCCGCCGAGGCGGATCAGGGCGTGCATCGCCTCCCGCTTGTCGGTGCCCATCCACGTCTGCAGGTCCTCGGCGTCGACGGGCACTCCGTGGTGCTCGACGGAGTGGCGCAGCGCGGCGTAGACCGCGCCGTGCTCCTCGATGGTGGTGCCGGCCATGTCGAAAACGGCGAGTTCAGTCATGGGTCTGCTCCTCGTTCGTGCGGTACCGCCCGACGACGGTTCGTCCCTCGGCGGTGTTCTCGACGGTGAAGGTGGCCATCGCGGGCAGGTAGCGGTCGTCGGCGCTCTCCAGCGGTTCGCCTTCGGCGGAGAAGGTCTGCCGCCGCACCCGCAGCAGCGGATCGCCGCTCGCGACCCCGAGCAGCTCCGCGTCGGTGTCGCCCGCGGCTACGGCGTCGATGGTGTGCCGCGCGTGGTGCAGGTCGACGCCGAACGCGCAGAGCGCCTCGTAGATCGAGCCGGTGTCCGGGTCGAACTCGAAGAGGTGGCGGCCCACTTCGAACCGGAAGGTGGCGCGTTCGACCATCGCGGGGATGCCGTCGAGCAGCCGCAGCCGCACCAACTCGACGACGGGGTCGCCTTCTTCGAGCCGCAGCCGGTCCGCCGTCTCCGCAGTGGCACGTCGCCGCGCCACCTCGACAGTGAGCTGGCCCGGCTCGCGGTCGATCGACCTCGCCCACTGGGTGAACGAGATCAGCGAGGCGAACGGCTGCGACGGCGTCGTCTTCCGGGCGATCGGCGGCTTGCCGCGCCCGCCGACGAGGTTGCCGTCGCGGCGCAGCAGCGCGAGCGCCTGCCGGACGGGGCCGCGTGAGGTACCGGACTCCCGACAGAGCTGTGCCTCGCTGGGAACCGGCTGCCCCTCTGGCCACTCGCCGGACTCGATGCGCCGCAGGAACTCCGTGCGGAGCCGTTGGTGGAGCGGCCCCTCATCACTTGTCTTCACAAGAAGACTATGGCATCAAGTCCGGTCGCTTCCAAGCCCGTTGAGGTTACGCCGAGACCAACGCCCGGCGTCCGTGGAGGCGGCGAGGTAAACACTCCGGAACTTGTAGTTACAACTCTTGTCAGCCTTCCGCAGCCGCCGCATCCTCGGACTCATGGATACCGCAACCCCCTCAGGACAGCGCCGGGTCGACGACGTCGGCCGCGAACCCCCGAACGGCAGCAGCGACGTGCTGATCGTGGGCGCCGGCATCGTCGGACTCGCGCACGCCTACGAGGCCGTGAGACGCGGCCAGTCCGTCACCGTCATCGAGCGCGACCACGAACCGGTCGGCGCCTCCGTACGCAACTTCGGCCACTGCTGCATCACGGCGCAGCACGGTGACCTGCTGGAGACCGCCTACGCGTCGCGCGCCGGCTGGCTGCACGCCGCGGGGGCGACGGGCATGTGGGCGCGCGAGGCGGGCGCCTACGTCGTCGCCCGCTCCCCCGTCGAGCTCGCCGTACTCGAAGAGCTGCGCGCCGAACGCGGCGGTGACAGCGTCCGGTTGTGCACGGCGGCGCAGCTCGCCGAGGCGCTCGGCGGTCCGGATCCGGACGGCCGGCGGCCGGCCGTGGGCGGCGCCTTCTTCCCGGACGACCTCCGGGTGAACCCGCGGACCGCGGCACCGGTGCTCGCCGACTGGCTGTCGAGGCAACCGGGCGTGCGGCTCCACTGGGGCACCGCGGTCACCGGCGCGGAATCGGGCACCGTGCACACCACCCGCGGAACGTTCACCGCCGCGCGCGTCCTGCTCTGCGTCGGCCACGACCTGGACCGGCTCTTCCCTCTGGCCGCCGAGGACCACGGCGTCGAGCGCTGCCGGCTCACCATGGCGCGCGTGGCGGCGCCCGAGAGCCTGCGCACCGAGGCAGCGGTGCTCACCGGCACCTCCATGCTCCGCTACGACGGTTTCACGGCGCAGCCCTCCGCGAGCGCACTGCGCACCGAAACCACCGAGCACAGCCCCGAGTTGCTCGACATCGGCGCGAACGTGATGTGCACCGCGCTGCCCGACGGCACCCTCCTCGTCGGCGACTCGCACTCCTACGCACCGACGGCCAGCCCCTTCGTCGACGAGGGAGCCGCACAGCTCCTCCTCGACGCCGCCGCCGAACTCCTGGGCGTCGACACTCTCCGGGTGCGCGAGCGGTGGCAGGGCGTCTACGCGAGCAGTGCGCGCGGACCGCTGCTCGTGCGCGACCTCGCTCCGGGCGTCCGCGCCCTCGCCGTGACCTCCGGCATCGGCATGACCCTCTCCTTCGGCCTCGCCGCGGCCACCTTCGACGGCGCTCTCCAGCCCACGCACTGAGCCCCTCCGAAGGCGGGGCGTTCCACGCGAGCGCCCCGCATCGGCTCCCCTCACCTTCTCCTCTCCCCGCCCCCGGCACGCCGAGGGTCCATCCGGCCTGCCCGCGGGGCGAGTTCGGCATGTCTCCACGCCCCGTCGCCCCGGTCGCCCCTGCCCAGAAACGGAATCCGCGATGAGTAGAACCACGCAATCCGGCGCCGCCGGCTCCCCTTCCGAACTCCCACCGGCTCGGGCCGCGTCCGACGAGTCGGCGGGCACGGCACCGCACCCGCACCGGCCCACCCCCCGTTCACTGCGCTGGAGTTGGCAGATCTTCGCGGTGACGTGGCTCGCCTACGCCGGGTACTACGTCGTCCGGCAGGCGTTCTCCGTCGCCAAGCTCGGCATCCTCGACGACCCCTCGGTGAACGGCGTGTTGACCGAGCACGCGCTCGGTGCAATCGACGCCGTCTACCTCGCCGCGTACGCCGTCGGCCAGTTCCTCTGGGGTACGTGGGCGGACCGCTTCGGGCCCCGCGTCGTCGTCATCGGCGGCATGATCGGCTCCGTCGCCGCCGCGGTGCTGCTCGGCGTGAGTAGCGCGGTGCTCGTCTTCGGCGGCGCGATGGTGCTGATGGGGCTGGCACAGTCCACGGGGTGGGCGGCGCTGTGCAAGAACGTCGTCGCCTTCTTCCCGCTCCACGAGCGTGGCCGGGTGCTCGGCCTCTGGTGCTCCAGCTACGCCTTCGGCGGACTCGTCGCACCGCCGTTCCTGGGCTGGTGCGCGTACTCGCTCTTCGACGACTGGCGGGTGGCGTTCTTCGCCTCCGCGGCGACGCTCTCCGTGGTGCTGCTGCTCTTCGTCGTCTTCCAGCGCAACCGCCCGGAGGACGTCGGACTGCCGCCCCTCGCCGGGGAGTCCGAGCCCGCCGACGCACGCACCGACGAGGAGAAGGCGGCGCGGCCCAGCACCCTGGCCCTCTACCGCGAAGCGCTGCGCGACCGGATGGTGCTCACCCTCGGGCTCGCGTACTTTCTGCTCAAACCCGCGCGGTACGCGCTGCTGCTGTGGGGCCCGGTGCTCGTCAGCCGCCAACTGCCGGACGCCTCGCACCTGGAGGCGACGCTGATCCCGGTCGCCTTCGGCGTCGCCGGACTGCTGGCGCCGCCCGCCGTCGGGTGGCTCTCCGACCGCGTCTTCGGCGCCCGCCGGATGCCGCCGTGCGTCCTTGCGCTCGGCGTGCTTGTGGTGATGCTCGCGCTCTTCAGTCCACTCACCGCGACCGGCAGCATCCCGGTGATGGTCGCCGTCCTCACCGTCATCGGCTTCGCGGCCTACGCCGCCGACGCGCTCATCGCCGGCGTCGCCGCCGTCGACTTCGGCAACTCCTCGGGAGCCGGCACCGTGACCGGGCTCGTCAACGGCTGCGGTTCGGTCGGGGCGATCCTGGGCGGCCTGCTGCCGGGCTTCCTCAGCGGCGAGGCGCTCTTCCACGGCTTCGCGGCCGCGGCGCTCGTGGCCTGCCTGGTGATGCTCCCGCACTGGAACCGGATGCCCCGCTCGGACTGAGGCCCGAGCCGACTCCGACGCGGCCGAGCAGCGGCGGACACGGCCGCCGAGAACGTCGACCTGCACGCGAAGACGCCCCGGGCGCGGTGAATTCGTGCCCCGGGGCGCCTTCGCCGGAACGTCACTCGGTGACGTGCTGTCACCTCCGCGACGAACTGCACGGGATGCGGTGATCCGCCTCGCCGCGACCGAACCGGCCCTGCGCACCCTGTGGTTGCCGGCCGGCCACGAGGGGCATAGGGAGCTGCGGACCGTTGTCGCGGACGCGCCGCGCAGCCTCACGCCGAAATCGAAAGCGCCGTCGACCAAGGCGGGCATCCGCGCGGACAAGCCGGCACGGGTCCGTCGGCGGCACGGACGGCGGAGCCGCGGTCGCGGAGACCTCCGGTGACGAGTGCCACGCCGAGCGCCCTGACCGCCTCGGCTCTCTCGGGCGCGGCGTCGCGTACCAGGGCGCGTACGGCGAAGCGGCCGCGAGCAGCGGCGCCGCAGTGCCTGCCCGCGGCGCCGGTGACGAGGACGGGAGCCGGGAGGCACGGCGCTTTTCGAGCGGGCCCGCCGCTCGACAACACGGAGAGGAGAAGCCCTTCCCTACGCTTCCCCACGCACGCGGCGCCGTACTCGGCGAGGATGGGCCCATGGGATTCCACGTCGACTCCGAGACAGGCCGGCTCCGCCGCGTCATCCTCCACCGCCCGGGCCTGGAGCTGAAACGCCTCACCCCGACCAACAAGGACGACCTCCTCTTCGACGACGTCCTCTGGGTGCGCCGCGCCCGCGAGGAGCACGACGCACTCGCCACGGCGCTGCGGACGCGGGGCGTCGAGGTCCACCTCTTCGGCGAACTCCTCGCCGAGACCCTGGAGATCCCCGAGGCGAGGGCTCTCGTCCTCGACCGCGTCTTCCAGGAGTACGAGTACGGCCCGCTGGCGACGGACACACTGCGGGCAGCCTTCGACTCCCTCCCCACCCCGCAGCTCACCGAGGCGCTCATCGGCGGGATGACGAAGCGGGAGTTCCTGGAGGGCCACATCGAGCCGGCCTCCGTCGGCTTCCACGTCCTCGACAACGACGAGTTCCTCCTCGCGCCGCTCCCCAACCACCTCTTCACGCGGGACACTTCGGCCTGGGTCTACGACGGCGTCTGCATCAACGCGATGCGCTGGCCGGCGAGACGGCGCGAGACCGTCCACTTCGAGGCCGTCTACCGCCACCATCCGCTCTTCGCCGGCGACCTCGCCGGCGAGTACCACACGTGGTCGGAGGGGAGCCGGGGACCGCACCCGTCGACGATCGAGGGCGGCGACGTCCTGGTGATCGGCAACGGCGCCGTCCTCGTCGGCATGAGCGAGCGGACGACGCCGCAGGCGGTCGAGCTCCTCGCGGAGCGGCTCTTCGAGGCGGGCTCGGCACGCACCATCGTGGCGCTGGACATGCCGAAGCGCCGGGCCTTCATGCACCTGGACACCGTGATGACGATGGTCGACGGGGACGCCTTCACCCAGTACGCGGGCCTCGGCATGCTCCGCTCGTACACCATCGAGCCCGGGGGCTCGCCGAAGGACCTGAAGGTCACCGACCACCCGCCCGAGCACATGCACCGCGCCATCGCGTCGGCGCTCGGTCTCGACGCCATCCGGGTCCTCGCCCCGACCCAGGACGTCCGCTCGGCCGAGCGCGAGCAGTGGGACGACGGCTGCAACGTCCTCGCCGTCGAGCCGGGGGTCGTCCTCGCCTACGACCGGAACGTCACCAGCAACGCGCACCTGCGGCACAAGGGGATCGAAGTGGTGGAGATCCCCGGCAGCGAGCTCGGGCGGGGGCGGGGCGGACCGCGGTGCATGAGCTGCCCGGTCGAGCGCGACGCGGTGTGAGAGCGACCCGCGTCGCATAGGGATACTGGTACACGTATAGTATTCCGACTTCTGCTACTGCCCCACGAACAGCGGCGCGGCCCGGGGTCGGGACGCGCACCGAGGAGTCCGCCATGGCGATAGACCTCACCGGCCGCCACCTCCTGAAGGAGGCCGACCTCACCGCCGAGGAGTTCCGCCATCTCGTGGGTCTCGCCTCGGAGTTGAAGGCCGCGAAGCGGGCGGGGACCGAGCAGCGGCGCCTCGGAGGGAAGAACATCGCGCTCGTCTTCGAGAAGGCGTCGACGCGGACCCGCTCCTCCTTCGAGGTCGCGGCGGCCGACCAAGGGGCGCACACCACCTACCTCGACCCGACCGGTTCGCACATCGGCATCAAGGAGTCGGCCGCCGACACCGCGCGCGTCCTCGGGCGGATCTACGATGCGATCCAGTACCGCGGGAGCGGCCAGGCGGTCGTCGAGGAGCTCGCGGCACACGCCGGTGTCCCCGTCTACAACGGGCTCACCGACGAGTGGCACCCCACGCAGATGCTCGCCGACATCCTCACGATGTCGGAGCACGCGCCGGGCAAGCCGCTGGAGCAGCTCGCCTTCGCCTACCTCGGCGACGCACGGAACAACATGGGCAACTCCTACCTGGTGACAGGGGCGTTGCTCGGCATGGACGTCCGTATCGCGGCGCCGTCCTCGCTGTGGCCCGAGGAGCAGGTCGTCACACGCGCCCGCGCCCTCGCCGCGGAGTCCGGCGCCCGGATCACGCTCACCGAGGACGTCATCGAGGGCGTGCGCGGGGCCGACTACGTCGCGACCGACGTCTGGGTCTCGATGGGCGAGCCGAAGGCCGTCTGGGCCGAGCGGATCGAGATGCTCAGCCCCTATGCGGTGACGACGGACGTGCTGCGCGCCAGCGGCAACCCCGACGTGAAGTTCCTCCACTGCCTACCGGCCTTCCACGACCTCGGGACCTCCGTCGCCCGCGAGATCCACGAGGAGTACGGGCTGGATTCGCTGGAGGTCACCGACGAGGTCTTCGAGTCGGAGCACTCCGTCGTCTTCGACGAGGCGGAGAACCGCATGCACACCATCAAGGCCGTCCTGGTGGCGACGCTCGCGGGGAGCTGAGTCAGCCGCCGTCCGTCCCGCCGTCCGAGCGCCGCCTGCGCCACCAGCCGCGCAGGCCACGGCTGTGCGGACGCCCCGCCCGCACCAGGAACCAGGCAGCCTTGCCCTGCGGCGTCGCCCAGCTTCCGCACGCGTCGCTGAGCTCCCGCACCAGGAGCAGGCCACGGCCTTCCTCGGGGAGGATGTCGACCTCCGAGACCCGGGAGAGGACGTCCTCGGCGGGGGCGTCCTGGAGGAGTCCCTCCACGAGTTCGCCCCCGTGGTCGCGCACCTCGACGAGGACACCTCCGTCGCCGGGGAGGACCGCGACGGCCAGGGCCACCGTGTCGCCCCGGCTCTCGTGCTCGACGGCATTGCTGACCAGCTCTGTGGTGAGCAGTTCGACGAGCCGCACGTCGAGCGGGCCGGCCGCGCCCGCCTCCTCCAGCACCCGACGCACGAACACCCGGCCCTCTCGCGCCGCGGCCGCGGTGCGGGGCAGGTCGGTCCGGTGTGCCGTGCGGGTGGCGGGGTCCATGGTGCGCGTCCTGTCGCCGGAGGCCGGTGACCGTACGTGGTCGGCGGGCGGTCCGAGTGTGCTCACTCCGCTCCGTGCTCGGAGTCTGTGATTCCGCTTTCTCTTCCACGGTACGCAGTGGCGGCGGGGACGGGCACGGCGCTGGGGTCCCACGGGTGCAGGACGCCGCGCAGCCGCGCCGGGTGCGCGCGGTACGGGGCGGGGCTACCGTCGCCTCCGCATGCGGCGTGACCGGGGCGGCCCCGTGCGGCGGCGCCAGGCAGGTCCCGGTCTTCCGCCTCGTCGTGAACCGAGTGCCGAGGAGGACCCCGCGGCTCGGCGACGGGCGCCGCGGCCGATCGCCTCGACGACGTTCGTCCCGCCGTGCTCATGGGCGGGTCGGTCGACCGTGCGAGCCGGGAGCAGGCACCCGCGCCACCTACCTGTCAGGGCGGGCTCCCGTACGGGCGCCGATCCGCCGCCCGAGGTGCTGCACGGCTCCGGCTTCGCGCGGACGGGCGGCGGCCAGGAGGCCGCGACGGCTGGTCGTGCCGCTGCCGTGGGCGACCGGCGGGCCGTCGGCTGGACCGACCTCGGCCCCTCCTGGAGCTCCACCGCCCGGCATGGCGACTGCACCGGCGCTTCCTCGGCGACGGCGCTTTCGCTCCCCGAGGGCGCGTCAAAAAGAACGGCCCGCGCCGCCCCACTCCCGGAAGGCGAACGCCTCCTCACCAGCGGCCCGTCGGCACAGGGCCCGCCGGAATCCGCCGTCGGATACGCACGGAACCGGGCGCTGGGCGGCAGCGCGACATATCGCCTACCGTCGCAGTGGCCACCGTCCCCGCTCCAGGAGTTCCGCCCGTGCCGTACGCCACCGCCCCCGACGGGACCCGGATCGCCTACCGGACCACGGGCGACGGTCCGCCACTGGTGCTGCTCGCGGGGCAGGCGACGTCGCACCACTGGTGGGACGGCGTGCGCGCCGACTTCGAGACCGCGCACACCGTCCTCACCCCGGACCACCGCGGCACCGGCGCGAGCGACAGCCCCCAAGGCCCGTACAGCACACGACAGTTCGCACAGGACGTCGTCGCCGTGCTCGACCACGCACGGCTCGACAGCGCGGACGTCTACGGCACCTCGATGGGAGGGCGCACGGCGCAGTGGCTGGCCGCGCTCCATCCGCACCGTGTCCGCCGGCTCGTCCTCGGCTGCACCTCCCCCGGCGGTCCGCACGCCGCCCGTCGCGACGAGGCCGCCCGACGCGCCCTCACCGGCGGCTCGGCACAGGCACAGCTCGAACTCCTCTACAGCCCCGAGTGGTTGGCCGCCCATCCGGCGCCTGTGCACACCCTCGGCGACCCGCAGATGTCCCCGTCCGCGCGACGCGCCCACTTCCGTGCGAGCGAGGAGCACGACGCCTGGGGGGCGCTCCCCCGCATCACGGCGCCCACGCTCGTCGTCCACGGCACCGAGGACCTCCTCAACCCGACGGCCAACGCGCACCACCTCGCCGCTCGCATCCCGCACGCCCGCCTGGAGTTGCTCGCGGGCGCCCGGCACGGCTACTTCGAGGAGTTCCGCGAGACGGCGTCACCGCTCGTCCTCGACTTCCTCGCCGAGGAGCGCTGAGGACGGGTGCTCCATCACCTCAGGCGCCCGCCGCGGCGCATCCGCGGGGTGCGCTGACGCGGCAGCCGGCCCGGAGCGCGGCCGCGCCTGAACGGGCCCTCGGGCGAGGGGACGACGGCTCTGCGCTCGCCCTCGGCGCGGAGCTCGTGGTGCGCCTGGTGCGCGGTGGCACGGAACGCCTCGTCGTGCGCTGCGAGGGCCGCAGTGATCGCCGTGCCCGCGAGACCCCGACGCCTGACGACGGACGCCAGCAGCGCGAGCGCGGCCAGGATCGCGGCGAGGCAGCAGGCGAAGACCAGGAACGGCAGCACCCCATCCATGGCACGAGCCTATGCCCGGCGCGCCGCCACAGCCTCCCCGCGGCCGCACCCGTCGGTCCGCTACTCCTCGGCGGTCACCACGAATTTGCCCACCATCGCGTGGCCCTCGACCGCACGGTGCGCCTCGCGCAGCACGGACGGGCTCAGCGGCCCCGTGCGCCGGGAGAGTGTGGTGCGCAGAACGCCGCTGTCGAAGAGCCCCGCGGCCTGCTCCAGCACGTCGTGGTGGGCCGTCGACTCCTCGTCGTGGAGCGGGCGGGTGAACACGAACTCCCAGAGCCACCCCTGACTCTTCGCCTTGAACGGCAGGAGGTCGAGCCCCTCCGGCTCGTCGATGGCCACGACGTCGCCTCGTCCGCGCAGCAACTCCGCATAGAGGGGGACCATGCCGGCCGAGAAGGGCGAGAAGAGGTGGTCCACGGCGTCGGGGCCGACCTCCTCGCGCAGGCGGTGGCGGTCGACCGTGCGGTGCGCGCCGAGGTCGAGGCTCCACTCCTCGGACTCGGGGCGCGAGGCGGCAGCCACCACCTCCACGTCGGTGAGCCGGCGTGCGAGCTGGACGACCATGGAGCCGACGCCGCCGGCCGCGCCCATCACCAGGAGGGTGCCGGTGCTCCGCGCCCCGAGGCGGAACCGTTCGAAGAGCGCCTCCCAGGCGGTGAGGAGCGTGAGCGGCACGGCTGCCGCCTCGGCGAAGTCGAGCGCGGAGGGCTTGTGGCCCACGAGGCGCTCGTCGACGAGCTGATGGTCCGTGTTGGAGCCGCTGCGGGAGAGCGACCCGGCGTAGTAGACGTCGTCGCCGACCTCGAAGAAGGAGACCCGGTCGCCGACCGCTACGACGGTGCCCGCCGCGTCGTACCCGAGCACGCGGGCGCCGTCGGAGCCGTCGTAGGAGGCTCGCTGCTTGAGGTCGACGGGGTTGACGGAGACGGCGCGTACCCGTACGAGCAGGTCGCGCGGCCCCACCTCGCCGATCTGCCGTTCCACGCTGACGAAGGTGCCCGCGGCGTCCACGGGACCGCCGGCCGTCATCGCGACGGTGCGGGCGAGGTCGGGTGCGTTCATGGGGTGACCCTAGCTGTGTTGTTCGGGGAGGTTGGTGACGCGGCTGGCGGGGGTTTGGCCT
>NZ_AJTQ01000206.1 GCF_000262345.1 Streptomyces xiaopingdaonensis
CCTCATCCGCCACGCCAACACCCAACGCACCGGACCCCGACCCAGCGGGCGCGACGAACTCGCCCGCAGGACCCTCGAGATGGCCGCACTCGTCGGCGACCGCCACCGGAGGAACGCGGACGAGGTCGAGCTGATGCTGCGCCAGTCGCAGCCCGAGCCGGGGTGGGCGGCGCGGGTGCGGGAGACGGCGGCCGCCTGGGAGGAGGCGTACTGGGCGTCGCTGCCCGAGTGGGAGCACCAGATCGTCACCGGGCCCCGCCCCGGCCTCTTCTCCTGCTTCAACGCGTCGCACCTGCTCGTCTCCGACGTTTCCAGCGTCGTCTCCGACTACCTGGTGAGCGAGAAGCCGTACGCCGTCGTCAACACGAGCGGCCTGCCGGAAGCCGAGTACCGCGAGCAGTTCCCCACGGTGCGCGCGGCGACGATCCTC
>NZ_AJTQ01000207.1 GCF_000262345.1 Streptomyces xiaopingdaonensis
CGATTCGCCGAGGCGCGCGCCGCATTGCGGGCGCACCTCCTCGGGCCGAACGAGCCGCCCCCGCTGGAGCGGTTCGGCCGCGCGGTCCTCCGCCTCGTCGCCGAAGCGGAGGACCGGGACACCCGTCTCGCGGGCCGTGCCGAGGCGCCGGGCTGAGGTCGCCCGGCGGCTTCGTCGACGGTTTCACGCGGGGGTGGAGGTCTGCGGCACCTCCTCGGGGCCCGAGGTGCCGGCGGGTGCGGTCCCGCCGCGCGAGGTGGCGGTGAGCGGCGGGGTGGAGTCCTGCGGTGTCGGGCCCGCCGTGAGCACCAGGTTGTTGTTGACGGAGAAGTAGAGCCGCAGCGAACGCTCGGTGCTCAGTGCCACGCGGGGCGGCACGTCGGTCTTCTTGCGGTCGGGGAGGTCGTCGAGGAGCCGCGCGAGCCGCACGGGACGAGCCCCCGGGGCGGGCCTGAACCAGAGGTCCCAGGCGGTCTCCTCGTCGCTGCGGGCGAGGGCGCCCGGCAGGTCGTAGGGCACCTCGAAGCTCGCCGAGGCGCGGTCGGCGCCGGCCGTGCCGAGCCGGGCGAGGGGGAGTTCGAAGCTGCGGGCGTCCTCGCCGCGGGCCACGCCTGCGAGCATCGCCTGCCCCTCGGGGGCGCGGCGCGCCTCTTCTGCGGCGCGGCCGTACAGCTCGGTGTGGAGCGTGCAGGTGCTGGGGCCGAGCGAGACCTCGACGACCTCGGCGTGCCCGTCCCTGTGCCAGGCGCGTACGGCGAGGAACCCGCCGGCCGTGGCGTACGGGACCCACGGCGTGAGCACCTGCCCCGAACCGCCGACCTGGAGCGGCGCCGGGTTGCTCAACAGCCGTGCGCTCTCGACCATTTCGACCCGCACCCGGGTGTACTCCACCCCGGCCGACGTCCTCACCTCCACGAAGGCGTCCCAGCGGGCCTCGGCGAGCCGCTGCTCCCGCCGGTCCACCAGGACGTCGGTGCGCTCCTCGGCCGAGGCCCCCCGCTGCTCGGGCAGCGGCAGCCGCACTTCGGGCACCCCTTCCTTCTCGTACCGGGTACGCAGCACCAACGCGGCGCTGCCCGCGGGGAGTTCCGCGGTACGCAGCGCGACGTGCAGTCCCCCGTCGCGTGCGACGCGTACGTGAGCGGAGGGGTTCGGGAGCGACGGTCGACGCTGCGCGCCCCCGCGCGCCGGGCGCAGGCGCCGGAGCACCGGGCGGAGCAACCCGGTGACGAGTCTGCGCACCCGGCGCGCGCCCGGGATCCGGCGCAGCACGCGCCCGCCGGTGGCGCGGACGGCGGCGCCCGCGCCGGAGCTTTCGTCCTCGCCCGGTGGCGAGGTGGCGGACTCCGCGGTCTTCTTCGCGGGTGCCGCCGCGTGCGGGACGCCGCCGGGGGTGAGCGGCTGGAGCGGCTCCGGCGGGTGCTGCGGGGCGCTGCGCGCGGGTCGCTCGGCGAGCAGCCGCTCGAAGAGCTGCTCGTACTCGGTGGCGACCCGCTCGGGTGCGTACCGGGCTGCCTTGTCGAGCGCGTTCCTGCTCATGCGCCGGCGCAGCTCGGGGTCCTCGATGAGGTGGAGGAGCGCGTCGGCGTACGCGTGGACGGTGAACTCCTCCTCGCCGCGCGGCGAGAGGACGCCGTCCTTGCCGTTGGTGATGATCTCGCCTGGTCCGTAGGGGCAGTCGGTGCTGACGACGGGGACGCCGCAGTGCATCGCCTCGATGATCGTCATGCCGAAGGACTCGGCGTCCGAGGAGACGGCGGCGACCGCCCCCTTCGCCCACTCGGTCTCCAGCGGCGAGTGGGCGCCCATGAGGAACGCCCGGTCGTAGAGGCCGAGTTCGTCGATGGAGTGGCGCAGGTTGGCGCGCTGCTGGCCGCGGCCGTAGATGCGCAGCCGCCAGTCCGGGTGCTTCTCGCTGACGAGCGCGAAGGCCCGCAGCAGCCGGTCGTAGCGCTTCACCTTGATCAGTCGGCCGGCGGCGATGATCGTCCGGGACTCGCCGTCGGCGGGCTCGACATCGGCCGGCGGGACGGCGTTGGGGATGCAGACGATCTCGGTGTCGCTCTCCATGAGGGCGGCCCGGTAGTCGGCGGCGTCCGCGTAGGAGACGGTGACGAAGCCGTCGAGGTGCGCGATGGCGGCGTCCTGGTGGCGCCGCTTGTGCTCGCCGTGCATGCGGTGCGTCAGGTGCTCCTGGCCGATGCGGAGGGTGTCGGGCGAGCCGTACGCCGCGAGGTAGTCGTTGATCTTCGGTCGGGTGGCGATGACGACGTCGGCCGCAAGGGTGCGCAGGCACTCCCGGATGCGGTCGTCGCCGAGCTCGGTGGAGATGCCGCGCGCGAGGTGGTCGGCGCCCTCGGTGAAGCGGCGGCTGGGCCGGTGGAAGCGGGGATCGTCGCCGTCGTAGCCGGGGGAGTCGCGGCGCAGGTCGATGAGGGAGGTGAGGGTGATACGCGGGTCGAAGGGGAGTGCCGGGGTCTCTCGTGTCCTCCTGAGGCTGACGACCTGGACCTCGTGCCGATCGGCGAGGGCCCGGGAGAGGTTGACGGTCGAACGAATGGTGCCGCCGATGCCGTAGGCGTTGTCCAGTAGGAAAGCGATCCTCATCAGGTGCTCCGCACTTTCTCCCCCCGCAGTGATACGGGTGTTCTTCTCTTACCGCTCTGAGTGATATGCACAGTGATATGCACTGCGCTCCCGTATTGCGCAATTCATGTTGCGGGGGTCGGAGCCGGTGATCTGCCGCGCGCGAGGCGCTGACCAGCGCGTACGTACCTCACGCAGGGGCAGGATCGGTCCTGGAACGACTCAGCGCTATCCCTCTTTCGGGTTCCCGGCGGCAAGGCGCTCCGAGGTGGTGCACGCCCGTCCTTATGGTCGGATCAATGGAGATCGCCGACCGTGCCAGGACGGCACCGAGGACCGCGTACACGGCCGCGGAGCAGGCAAGCCGCGATACCGCAGCGGGGCTCGCGGTGCAGGAGAAGCCCGAGGGACGAGAGATGCCGAACCTGCAAGAGGCCGAGCTCCGGTCCACCGCATCGCCGGAAGCGGCGGGGAGCGTTCACCCGCCCCGCCGGAAGCCCCCGGAGACCGGCAGGCTCTCTTTCCTCGCCAAGCTGGTGCCTTCGCGCGTCCTCTCCGGCTCGACCGCCTCTGCGGTCGTCGACGGACGCAGCAGAGATCCGTTCCTGGACAACGCGAAGTTCCTCCTTGTCGTGCTCGTCGCGGTGGGCCACAGCTGGGGGCCCGTCGTCGAGGCGGTGCCGGCGGTGAAGCCGTTCTACCTCTTCGTCTACGCCTTCCACATGCCCCTCTTCGTCACACTGTGCGGTTACTTCTCGCGGAACTTCCAAGGCCGTCCCGACCAGATCCGCCGGCTCGTCGCGGGGGTGCTGCTGCCCTACCTCGCCTTCGAGGCGATCTACTCCGCGATGTACGTGGTCTGCTTCGGCGAGGAGTTCGCGTGGACGCCGACTTCGCCGCGGTACCTGTGCTGGTTCCTCGTGGGGCTCTTCCTCTGGCGGCTCACGGCGCCGCTGTGGTCGGCCGTGCGCTTTCCGCTCGCGTTCGCGGTGGCGATCTCGCTCGTCGCCGGGCTCACCGACGTCGGGGGTGAACTCGCCCTCTGCAAGGTCCTGATGTTCCTTCCCTGGTTCGTGCTGGGGCTGCGGCTCAGGTCGGCCCAACTGCGTCCGCTCCGCAACAGGGCGAGCCGCAGGTGGGCGCTGCCGGTGCTGGTGGGGGCCCTTGTCGGCGCGTACTGGGCGGCGCCCCGGGTGACGACGCAGTGGCTGCTGATGCAGCAGAGCTACGAGCAGATCGGCGTCGCTCCGGAGGTCTACCTCGGGATGCGGGTGGTCCTCTTCGCGGTCGGCCTGGTGCTGTGCGCCGCGTTCCTCGCCGCCGTCCCCGCCGTGCACACGCGGTTCACCGCCTTCGGCGCCCGCACCATGTATCCGTTCCTGCTCCACGGGCTGCTCATCAAGACGTTCGAGGGGCTCGGCGGGTACGAACTCGTCGTCGAGTGGGGCGCGTTGGCGATGGTGCCCGTGACGCTGCTCGCGGGGGCCGCGGCCGTCGGGCTCTCGACGGCTCCGGTCTGCCGGTGCCTGCGTCCGCTCATCGAGCCGCGGCTGCCGGGCTTCCTCACTCCGCGGCCCCGGACGTCGACACAGCGGACCGGGACCGGCGCCGGGGCGCGGAGTTCGGCGGCGGGCGCGAACGTCGGCTGAACATCGGATGTCTCGCGGCAGACGGTCCTGACAAGCCCTGACGATTCGAGGCGCGCGGCGCTGCGCGCGCCCCCTGCGCTCGCCTATACAGGCCGTGGACCGACGCGAGCCCCGGCGTGCGTACCGCAGGGCTCCACCACCCCGCTTGTTCAGGAGCGCCCCCGCGATGTCCGCACCACAAGCACCCGACGCCACCGGGGCCGACGCGCACGCGGCACAGCCGCCGCGTTCGCTCCACGAGGTGCCCGGCTGGTTCTACAACACCGACCTGATCCTCTTCGACCTCCTCCTCGACCGGCAGCGCCGCCTCCAACACCGGGGCGACATGCTGGAGATGGGCGCCTACCTGGGGAAGAGCGCGGTGCTGCTGGGGGCGTACCTGCGTCCGGAGGAGACCTTCACCGTCTGCGACCTCTTCGGCGACCCGGCGCCGACCGAGCACAACAGCCGGGAGACCGAGCGCTCCTACGCCACCCTGACCCGCCGCGGCTTCGAGGCGAACTACCTCGCCTTCCACGAGGAGCTGCCCCGCATCCTCCACGCGCCGACGAGCGTGGTGCCCCGCGAGGTCCCCGCCGAGAGCTGCCGCTTCGTCCACGTGGACGCCTCCCACCTCTACGAGCACGTACGCGACGACCTCGCCGCGACCCGGGACGTACTCGGCGGCGCCGGCGTCGCCGTCCTCGACGACTACCGCTCGGGCCACACCCCCGGCGTCGCCTGCGCCACCTGGGAGGCGGTGCTCGGCGGCGGGCTGCGGCCGATCTGCGCCAGCCCGCACAAGTTCTACGGCACCTGGGGCGATCCGGCGCCGCTCCAGGAGGAGTTGTACGAGCGGTTGAGCGAGCGCGGCAGGTGCTGGTTGCAGTGGCAGGACGTCGCGGGGCAGCGGTTGCTGCTCGTCGCGGCGAAGGACTCGGCGCCGCCGCCGCTCCCGTCGCCGCGGTGCGCGCCCGGCCGGGAAACGCCCGGCGGGCCGGCGTCCGCGGTGCGGGCTTCCCGCGCCCGCGTGCCCGCGGGGTTGCGGCGAACCGCGGTGGACTGGTTGCCGCCTGCCGTGGTGCGCGGGCTCGTCCGGGTGCGGGGGCGTGCGCGGGGATGAGTGCTGGGTGAGGAGGCGGTACGCGGGCATGTCCGTGAAGTCCGCGCCGTCCTCCGTTCGTTGAACCTTCTTCGGGGATGTCCGGCGGAAGAGCGTGCGCGCGGTGGCGAGAGGCACCGAGACGCCGCTCACCGCGGACGAGAGCCTCTCCGCCGTCCTGGCGCCGCGACGCCTGCCGCCCTGCTCCGGAGCGCGAGCAGGGCGGCGCCGGCCCTGCCGCGTGGAGCCCGGGAGCGCGGTCCTCGCCGGCCCGGCGCCTGAGGACTGCACGCCCGCGCGGGCCGCTCCGCTCGTTGCGCCGGACGGCGCCGAAGTGCGCCGGATCCCGGGGGCACTTGGACGCCGCGTACGTGGTGCAGCGGGCGCCGCGGCACCTTCCGCGTGCGTCCGCCCGTGCACGCGTGCACGCGGCGAAGGAGAACCGGCCGCCCGGTGCCCACGCCACGCGCCCCTCACCCGGTCGGCCCGCCCGAGGTGCCGCCGGCGCACGGCCGCGATTGGATGCCAAACGCGGGGCCGCCCTTGCGGTCCCCGTACGAGGGGTCTCCGACCGGAGCGGCGAGCGGGCCGACCACCCGTCGCCGCAGGCGGATTGGGCGCCGGGCCGGATCCTCGTGGCAGCGAGTCGTACCGCACGTATCCGGGAGTGCCCATGCAGAGCCAGCAGTGCCGCGTCGCGCCGGGGGCGCAGGTCGCCGAGGACGCCGAGGTCGGCGAAGGCTCCGCGATCTGGGAGCTGGCGCAGGTCCGCGAGGGCGCCAGGATCGGTGCCGAGTGCGTGATCGGACGGGGCGCCTACCTCGGCCCCGGGGTCGAGGCGGGGGACCGGGTCAAAGTGCAGAACCACGCCCTCGTCTACGAGCCCGCTGCCCTCGCGGACGGCGTCTTCGTCGGTCCGGCCGTCGTGCTCACCAACGACCGGGCGCCGCGCGCCGTGGCGCCCGACGGCTCGGCGAAGCGGGCCGGGGACTGGGAGCCGGTCGGTGTCTCGGTCGCCGAGGGGGCGTCGCTGGGGGCGCGGTCGGTGTGCGTCGCGCCGGTGCGGGTCGGGCGGTGGGCGATGGTCGCGGCCGGTGCCGTCGTCACGGCGGACGTACCGGACTTCGCGCTCGTCGCCGGCGTGCCCGCCCGGCGGATCGGCTGGGTCGGCCGGGACGGGGCGCGGCTGGTGGAGCGCGCGGGCGAGCCCGGCGTGTGGGAGTGCCCGCGTACGGGCGAGGCCTACCGGGAGCGGGAGGGCGGGGGGCTCGTCGAGGAGCCGTCGGCGGTTCCGGGGGAGCCGGGAAGGGAGCGCGCCGCCCTGCCGTTCGGCTGAGCCGGGCCGTACGGGCGAATTCCTCGGTGCGGCCGCTAGCGCGCCGCCGCGACCGGGTCGACATGGAGGGGAACGAGCCGTGCTGACGGAGGGATCGCGCCATGGACCGCGAGCGCAACGCACCCGAGAACGTGCCGGCCGCACAGCCGGTGATCGGTGAGGAGGAGATCGAGGCCGCGGTGCGGGTGCTGCGCAGCGGCCGTGTGGTGCAGGGGCCCGAGGTGGCCGCCTTCGAGGAGGAGTTCGCCGAGTTCGTCGACGGGCGCGCCTGCGTCGCCGTCAACTCGGGGACGTCGGCGCTCCACCTCTCCCTGCTGGCGCTCGGCATCGGGCACGGTGACGAGGTCGTCGTCCCGTCCTTCTCGTTCGCCGCCACGGCGAACGCGGTGCGCCTCGCCGGCGCCGAGCCGGTCTTCGCCGAGATCGACCCCGAGACCTTCTGCCTCGACCCGGACGCCGCCGCCTCCGCGATCGGCCCGCGCACCGCCGCGCTGCTCCCCGTCCACCTCTACGGACACCCCGCCGCCGCCGACCGCCTCGGCGCGCTCGCCAGGCGGTACGGGCTCGCCCTCGTCGAGGACGCCTGCCAGGCGCACGGCGCCGCCCTCCACGACGAGCGCGTCGGCACCTTTGGCGAGGCCGCCTGCTTCAGCTTCTACCCGACGAAGAACATGCACGCCCTGGAGGGCGGCATGGTCGCCGTCGAGGACGCCGAACTCGCCCGCACGCTGCGGCTGTTGCGCAACCAGGGCATGGAGCAGCGGTACGCCAACGAGATCGTCGGCGCCAACATGCGGATGACCGACGTCGCCGCGGCCGTCGGACGGGTCCAGCTCGGCCGGCTGCCCGCGTACACGGAGCGGCGGAGGGCCAACGCGAAGGCGCTCGACTCGGGGATCACGACCCTGGCCACCCCGCCGGTCGCCGACGGCGCCCGGCACGTCTACCACCAGTACACGGTGCGCGTACCCGGCGGCCGACGGGACGCGGTGCAGCGGGAGTTGGAGCTCCGCGGCGTCGGCAGCGCCGTCTACTACCCGACGCCGATCCACCGGCTCACGCCGTACGCGCACCAGCAGGCCGGGCTCCCCGAGACCGACAGGGCCGCGGCCGAGGTGCTCTCGCTCCCCGTCCATCCCACGCTCACCGCCGGCGACCTGGCGAGGGTGGTGGGCGCCGTCGACGAGGCGGCGGCCGCGGCAGGGGCGGTGGTCGAATGAGTACGGCGGACGCGGCCGTGGACAGGCCGACGCTGCGTGCCGGGCTCGTCGGCCTCGGTGCGATGGGGCGCAACCACGCGCGGGTCCTCTCGGGGCTCGACGGGGTGGACCTCGTCGGCGTCGTCGATCCGGCGGCGGACGTGGCCGGGATGCCGCCGGGGGTGCCGCTCCTCGACCGGCTGGAGCGGCTCCTCGAACTCGCCCCCGACTACGCGGTGGTGGCCTGCCCCACCGGGTACCACGAGGAGGTCGGCCTGCGGCTGGCCGCCGGCGGCATCCACGCGCTGCTCGAGAAGCCGCTGGCGCACACGCCGGAGGCGGCGCGGCGGCTCGTCGACGCGTTCGAGGCCGCCGGCCTCGTCGCGGGCGTCGGGCACATCGAGCGGTTCAACCCGGCGTTCCAGCAGCTCCGTTCGCGGCTGGAGGCCGGGGAGCTGGGCGAGGTCTTCCAGGTGGTGACGCGGCGGCAGGGGCCATTCCCGCACCGGATAGCCGACGTCGGCGTGGTGAAGGACCTGGCGACCCACGACATCGACCTCACGAGCTGGATCACGGGCCAGCCGTACGCCTCGCTCTCGGCGCGGACGGCCTCGAAGAGCGGACGCGTCCACGAGGACATGGTCTCGGTCGTCGGGGAGTTGGCAGACGGCACGATCGTCAGCCACCTCGTCAACTGGCTGAGCCCGTTCAAGGAGCGGTTCACCGCGGTGACGGGCGAGCGCGGCTGCTTCGTCGCCGACACCCTCACGGCCGACCTCACCTTCCACGCCAACGGGGCGTTCGCGACGGAGTGGGAGGCGCTGCGCGCCTTCCGCGGCGTCGCGGAGGGCGACATGATCCGCTACGCCTTCCCCAAGCGGGAGCCGCTCCAGGTGGAGCACGAGCGGTTCAGGGACGCGGTGCACGCGGGCGCTGCCGAGGTCGCGGACCTCGTGACGGTGCGCCAGGGGCTGCGCACCGTCGAGGTCTCCGCCGCCGTGCTGGAGTCGGCGCGCGTACGCCGCGACGTCGGCGGCACGGCCGGCGAACCGAGCCACGCACCGGCGCCGCTGTGACCCGGCGGAGCACCGCACCGATCCGAGCAGCCACGCAGGAAGGCCCGCCGATGCCCAACTCGCCGATGAACAGGATGCTTCGGGGAAGAGGCGGGAGAGCCGGGGCGCCGCGCGTCCTCTACCTCGCCTACTACTTCCCGCCCAGCCGTGCGAGCGGCGTCTTCCGCGCCCGGGCGACGGCCAACCACCTCGCGTCCCGCGGCTGGGAGACGACGGTCTTCGCGGCGCCGAGGGAGTTCTTCGAGGAGTACCTCAGGGGGGCGTGCGACCCCTCGCTCGAGGCGACCGTCCATCCGCGGGTCCGGGTGCACAGGCCGCCGATGTCGTTCTCCCACTGGGAGCGCGACGTGCGCGGGTACGGCGTGCTGCGCCGCAACTTCCCCGCGCTCTCCCGCGAGTTGCACCGCGTGCTCCAGAGCCGCGTCTTCCCCGAGCTGTACCTCAACTGGATACCGCGGGTGCTCGCGGACGCGGTCGCCTGCCATCTGCGGCGGCCCTTCGACCTCGTGCTCGCGACGGGCAACCCCTTCGTGTCGTTCGCTGCCGCCTGGTTCCTCGGGCGGCTCCTCGGCGTCCCGTACGCCGTGGACTACCGGGACGCGTGGACCTTCAACCAGTTCACCGAGGAGCCGAAGTTCCCCGCCGGCTCCCCTGCACACGGCTGGGAGCGGCGCGTCCTCGACGGGGCGGCCGAGGCGGTCTTCGTCAACGACGGGATGCGGCAGTGGCACCGGGAGCGCTACCCGTCGGCGGCCGAGCGCATGACGGTCGTGCCCAACGGGTGGGAGCCGGAACTCCTCGGCGACCAGCCGTTCCGTCCGCCGGACCCGGACCGCCCGCTCCGCTTCGGGTACCTCGGCACCGTCACGTCCTATCTGCCGCTCCGGGAGCTCTTCGAGGGGTGGCGGCTCGCCCGCGGCCATCCGCTGCTGGAGGGGGCCGAGCTGTCGATCCACGGGCATCTCGGCTTCTTCCCCAAGGACGTCGCCGCCTTGCGCAGGCGCCTGCCCGTGGGCGGCGAGACGGGCGTGCGGTACGCGGGTCCCTTCGACAAGGCGGACGTGCGGTCCGTCTACGCGCAGCACGACGCGCTGGTCTTCTGCGTGCCGGGGGCGCGGTACGTGACCTCGGGGAAGGTCTTCGAGTACATGGCGTCGGGGAAGCCGGTCGTCTCGGTGCACCAACCGGAGATCGCGGCGGCCGAGGTGCTGAGCGGGTACCCGCTGTGGTTCGCCGGCGGGGAGTTGACGGCGGAGGAGGTGGCGCGCTCCTTCGTCGCGGCGGCCGAGGCGGCGCGCGCGGGCGACCGCGAGCGCCACGCGCGCGCCGTCGCGCATGCGCGGGCGTTCACCCGTGAGGCGACCCTCGGCCCCTGGGAGCGGCGGCTGCGGAAGCTGGCGGGGCACCCCCCGGACGACGACCCCGAGGCACCGGCAGGCCAGTCGGAGCGGGAAGCGGAGGCGACACGATGAGGCGGACGACGGCAGCGGCGCCGGCACCTACCGGCAGCCGCGTGCTCTACCTGGCGCTCGGCGGCTTCCGCATCCGCGCGGCGCTCGACCGCGCACGGGAGTTCGCGGCGGCGGGCCACCAGGTGCTCCTCGTGGTGCCCGACACCCCGGCCTGGCAGCAGGCCGGGAAGGTGCCGGGCGTGGCCCGGGTGGTCCTGGGCGCCTCCGGCGGGCAGGCCGCGATCCGCGCCGCGGACCGGCTGCTCGCCTCGCCGCGCAGCCCGCTGCCGCGCACCGACCTGCT
>NZ_AJTQ01000208.1 GCF_000262345.1 Streptomyces xiaopingdaonensis
CGCCGGCGACGCCGTCGCGCTGCCCGTCGGATGGCGCGCGGTGCGGCGAAGGCCGGGCGTACGCCTGGTGCTCGAGCCGTCGGGCGTCGTCGGGCGGCGCACCTCCCCCGCGGAACTCGCAGTCGTGACGCCGTGGTACCCGTCGCCGAACAACCCCTTCGCCGGCGCTTTCGTGCAGGCGTCGACGGACGCGGTGCGCGAGGCGGCCGAGCGGATCTCGATCCTGCACACCGAGGACTGGACGGGCGAGACGCACGGCCGGGTGCAGTCGGCGGCGGTCGCGGCGGCCGACCGCCTTCTCGACGACCCGGCGCGCATCCCCGTCCTCGACACCCCCGAGGGCGAACTCACGCGCGTGCCCGTGGTGGTGGGCCGCCGCCGGGACTACGCGGCTTGGGTCGCGGCGAAGGAGCAGGCGTTGCGCAAGGC
This sequence comes from Streptomyces xiaopingdaonensis, assembly GCF_000262345.1. Lineage (GTDB taxonomy): Bacteria > Actinomycetota > Actinomycetes > Streptomycetales > Streptomycetaceae > Streptomyces > Streptomyces xiaopingdaonensis. The sequence goes on from NZ_AJTQ01000208.1 coordinate 430, forward strand.
GCTCCCCACGGGGCGGATCGAGGCGCCGGTGATCCACGCGCACACCGGCATCTACGGCGGCGTCCTCGCCATGCGGCTCGGCCGCCCCGACGCGCGCATCGTCGTCACGGAGCACGCCACGTTCCTGAGCCGCATCTTCGAACAGCGCGCGGCGAAGGCGCTCTACGAACGGGTGCTGGAGCGGGCCGACGCCTTCCTCTGCGTCGGCAGCCTCCTCCGCGACCAACTCGCCGACCACTTCCCGCAGTACGCGGAGAAGGTGCAGGTGCTCCCGAACGTCATCGACTTCGACAGGTTCGCTCCCGGACCGCCCCGCGATCCGCGGCTGCTGCGGTGGCTGTACCTGGGCCGCCTCGTCGAACACAAGGGCGTGGACGCGCTGTTGGAAGCCTTCGCGCGGGTGGCCGCCGACGAACCGGGGGCCGCGCTGACGATGGTCGGCTCGGGCGCCCGCGAGCCCGCACTGCGGGAGCGCGCCGCCCGACTCGGCCTCGGAGACCGCTTCACGGTGCTGCCCCCCGTGGCCCCCGAGGAGGTCAACACCCTGTATCACCGGCACGATCTGCTCGTCCACCCGTCGTGGTTCGAGACCTTCGGGATGACGCTCCCCGAAGCCGTCGCCACCGGCATGCCGGTGCTCGCGGCGCGCAGCCACGGGCCTGCGGAGACGATGCGGGGCGTCGAGGAGCTCGTGGGCGGGCTGATGGACGTCAGTGAGGACCCGCAGGTGATCGTCGACGCCTACCGGGCGCTGCGCCGCCGCGTCGACCGGCTCGATCTCCCGCGCGCCACCGAGGAGTTGAAGGCGCGCTACGGCAGGGAGGTGATCGGCGCCCGGCTCGCCGAGGTCTACCGCGGCGGCGGCCCCGCGCTGGGCGACGACGACACGGACACCATCGAACTCCCGTGGATGGTCGGCTCGTTGGCGCCGGGACGGGGACCCGAGGACCCCGAAGAGTTCGCCGACGACGAGCGGGGCCCCGACGAGTACCGCGGGGAGGGGGCCGACGGCTACGACGAGGAGCAGGACGAGCCGGAGGCGCCGCCCCTCGGCCGCCGCCCAGGCGCGGCCTTCGGGTTCGTCTCCGACGGCTCGGGCGGCATCGTTTCGGCCGGCGCGGCACCCCTGCCCACCGCGGAAGCACCCGCGGCACCGCGGACGCCGGACGCGCCCGCGGCACTCCGCACGCAAACGGTGCCGGTCGCCACCGAGCCCGCCGCCCCGCCCCCTCCGGGCACGGGCGACGCGGCGCGCGCCGTCGCGCCGGACGCGGCGAGCCGGGCGCCGGGCCGCGTCGTGCTGCTCGCCGTCGCACCCGGGCGCCCGCGGCGGGTGAGCGGCTTCGCCGACTACCTCGTGGCGCGCGGCGTCCCCGTCGACCTCGTCACCGCCGACCGCGGACGCTGGGCCGACACCCGACTCGACCCGCGCGTACGGCTGTTGAGCGTGCAGGAGGCCGAACGCCGGCTGCCGGGGCCGCGGATCGAGCGGTTCCTCGTCTTCGGGCTGCCGCGCCGGGTCCTCGCGCGCGCCGAGCGCCTCGCTCGCCGGGCCCGCTCGACGATCGCGCCCGAGACCGGCGTCGCGGCGCTGCGGCGCAAGCAGCTCCGCGCCTCCGACCTCTTCCACCAGCGCGTCTACCAGCGTGCGCGGCGCCTGTCCCGTCCCCGTACGTTCGCCAGGCTCGCGCGCCGGCACCTCCTCGCCGAGCTGCGGCCCGGCGCGGCCGAGCGCGTCTTCGTCTGCGACGAGCCCGCCACCGTGCTCGGCTGGCAACTCGCTCGCAGGCACCCGCACTTGGACGTCTCCAACTCGCTCGACCAGGAGCCCTACGCCCGACTCCCGCTGCTGGAGCAGCCGACCACGCCCACCTGGTCCCGCACGGGCGGACTCCACGGGACGCGGGAGGTCGCCGGACCGTGACCGGGCGGCCGCCGGTCAGCCGTGTCCGAGGAAGGCGGAGAGGGCCTGCACGGTCCGGCGCCCGTCGTGGTGGTCCTCGGCGAACTTGCGCGCCGCCGCACCGATCCGGATCGCCTCCTCGCGGTCGTCGAGGAGCGCCTCCAGCGCGCAACCGACGTCCCCGGCACGGGTGTTGACGAGCGGCGCCGGCACGCCGAGCGCCGCCTCCACCGCGGCGTCGAGGCGCGCGAGCACCGGCTTGCCCGCGGCCATCGCCTCGCAGGCGAGGTTGCCGTACGCGCCGGCGCCGAACTGGTCGACGACGATGTCGGCCCTGCGCACCCGCTCCCGCACCTCCGCGTGCGCCACCCCCTCGACGAGCTCGAACCGCACGTGGCCGCGCCGGTCGAGCTCCTCCAGCGCGGGCAGGATGCGCTCGGTCCCCTTCGTCCACCGCCGCGAGGGCGCGTGGAGCACGACGGGCCGGGAGCGCTTCATCACCGGGTAGCCGCCCGCGAGGGCGGCGACGTCGACGACGAGCGGCATCCAGACGGCGCCCGCGGGCAGGTCGGCGAGAAGGTCGGGGGTGGCGGCGAAGACGGGCAGCCCGCTCTCCTCGGCGACTCTGCGGTTGCGTTCGGCGAGCCGGGCCAGCCTCCGCCGCGTCTCCTCCGGCGCGTCGCAAAAAAGCGAGTCGGCGCCGTGCCGCTCCAGGTGGCGGGCCGGGTGGCGCACCTCGCTGCCGCGCGCGAGGAGGGCCGTGCGCAGCGGGCTGCGGAGCAGGTCGGGCAGGTCGTCCTCCAGGTGCGGCCCGTTGAGGCGCCCGAACACGGGGCGGAAGGCGTCCGCGAGCAGGTGCGTGTAACCGGCCAACACCCGTTGGAGCTGTTCCAGTTGGACGTGCGGGCGGTAAGCCGACCGCGGGTCGAGGAGGACGTCGACGGGGTGGACGGGTTTCTCGGCCGCCTCCGCAGCGAAGACCTCGGCCGAGACGTCGTCGCGCGCCGTGCAGACGGCGCGGGCGAGCTCGGCGAGCTGTCCCGAGTGGTCGGCGGGTCCGAGGCCGAGCCGTACGGGCGTCTCCCCGAGCGGTGTCCAGCGCGGCCGGGGCGCGTCCGGCTGCGGTGCGGGAGCCCGGCTCCGGCAGCTCCGTCCCACCGCGTCGAAGTCGGCGGTCGGTGGCAGGAGGCCGGTCAACTCCGTGTATTTGTAGGGGAGTTCGGTTGCGGGGAGCGCCGGGGGAGCGATCGCGAGTCGGTGCTCTGCGCGGAGCGCGCCGGCGCGCGCCTCGGTCTCGGTGACGACCGCGTCGGCGCTGTGCAGGAGGACGCACTCGGCCGCGGAGTCGGCGCCCGCGGGCCTGCGCGGCTCGTAGACCCAGCGGCACCTGTGGCCCGCCGCGCGCATCCGCGCCGCCGCGTGCGCCGCGGCGACCGCCGTCGGCAGCCCGCACGCGTGCACCGCGTCGGGGCGCAACCGCTCCAGCAGCGGCCCGAAGGCGAGGTCGAGCGCGAGGAGCCGCGGGCGGTGGACGAGGAGTTCGGACGGCGCCGACCACCGCGCAGCGCGCAGCCGCTCCGTACGCACCGCCCCGTCGAGCCGCTCGAGCGCGCCCCTCGCTCCGGCCGCGAGCAGCCCCTGCGGACGCAGTCGTGCGACGTCGTGGGCCCGACGCGCCTGCCGCGCACCCCGCCGCACGGCCGCCGCGACGTGCCGCAGCGCCTTCCGCCGCAGCCGTGCCGCCGGCCTGCGCGGCGGGCGCCGCAGCGCCCGCCCGCCCACCGGCAGCAGCACCACGGGCACCGTCCCCAGCACCGTGTGCCGGCGCCCGCTCCCCGCGCTCCGCGCGAACAACGCGACGTCCCAACCGGCCCGCACGGCCGACTCGCAGATCCCCCGCACCCGCGCGGCGGCACCCGGCACCCGGGCGGGCGCCGACTCGTCGAGCACCTCGGCGCTGAGCACGACGAGCCGCGGCCTGCGCTCCGAACTTCCGTACGTGGGAGGGGACTCGGGGGCCGCCATCACAAGGCCCCGCGCCGCAGTGCGGCGACGGCCGCGAGCGCGGCCGTCCCGTCCCCGTACGGGGTGGCGCGCTCCTGGCGGGGCGCGGGGCGGGTCGCGAGGTCGGCCCAGCAGTCGGCGCCGAGCGCGTCGGGATCGGGGACGAGGACGTTCCAGTCGTCGGCGAGCGTCTCCGGCCACTCGGTCTCCGTCCGCAGCGTGGTGCACGGGCGCCCGAGGAGGTACGCCTCCTTCTGGAGCCCGCCCGAGTCGGTGACGACGCCGCGCGCCCCCAGCACCGCGGCGACGAGCTGCGCGTACGGCAGCGGACGCGAGACGTGCACGCTCCCGCGCGCCAGCTCGACGCCCTGCGCCCCGGCGCGGTCCACGAGGCGCGGATGCGCGAGGAGGACGACGGGCAGCGGCAGGGCGGCGAGGGACGCGGCGAGCGCCTCGAGCCGGCCCGGCGGCTCCGTGTTCTCCGCGCGGTGGAGCGTGGCGAGGAGGTACGGCTCCCCTGGGCGCAGCCCGTCCGGCAGCGGAGCCGGCGGTGCGCTCCCCGCGCGCACGGTGTCCCTGGTGGCGAGGCAGACGTCGACCATCACGTCGCCCGTGAGCTCGGCGCGGTCGTCGAGCCCCTCGGCCGCCAGGTGGCGGACGGCCTCCTCGGTGGGGGCGAGCAGCAGGTCGGCCGCGTGGTCGGTGAGGACGCGGTTGTGCTCCTCGGGCATCCGGCGGTTGAACGAACGGAGCCCCGCCTCCAGGTGCGCGACCGGCAGGGGCTGCT
>NZ_AJTQ01000209.1 GCF_000262345.1 Streptomyces xiaopingdaonensis
CACCGCGGAGAGGGTGCCGGCGAGGGTGCTGTTGGTGTCGCCGTAGACGAGTACCCAGTCGGGGGCCGCGTCGGCGAGGACGGGGTCGAGCGCGGCGAGTGCCTGCCCGGTCTGCGCTCCGTGGCTGCCGGAGCCGATACCGAGGTGCACGTCGGGTGCCGGGATGCCGAGTCCGGAGAAGAAGACGTCGGAGAGGTCGGCGTCGTAGTGCTGTCCCGTGTGGACGATCGTGTGCTCGTGGCCGTCCTTGGCGAGTGCGGTCGAGATCGGTGCGAGTTTTACCAACTGCGGGCGTGCGCCCACGATGCTGACGACTCTCATATGCGCTCACAGGGGTGCGGCGGCGGGAATTCGACAGGCTGGGACGGAAGCTGCTCAGGGCGGAAGCAGGGCCGCGAGACGGCGTCCGAAGTGCGGATTCACCCCGATGGCCTGCTTGTTGCCGCCGTTGTTGACAACGCGTTCGGCGATCATAACGACAGTCAGTCAGCCAGTGAGAAAAGCGCAACCGGTGAGTCTTCGGCCGTGGACCGAGAATGCGCGTGCGCATCAATTCCCCCATGCCGACCCGTCCCGTGCACGCGGGAATCCACGCGCGTTCCCGGCTGCGGACGGGCCGGGAGAGGAGACATCGTGGACGGTGGCGTTACCAACCGCGGGCGGATCGTGATGCTCGTCGACAACGGGGTGCGGGGCGACTCGCGCGTCCAGAAGTCGGCCGCCTCCGCCGCGGCCGCCGGCTGGGAGGTCTACCTCCTGGGGCGGGCGCCGGGTCCCGCGCGGCGGAAGTTCTCGGTCGGCGGTGCGCGCGTGCGGCTGCTGCCGCGGCCGGCGCCGCTCCACACCAGGAGGCACACGCTGCGCAGCGCCGCCTTCCGCCGGCCGCTCGCCTACCCCGACGCCCGTGCCGCCGCGTACAAGGAGCAGTGGGCGAAGGCACGCCGCAGCGACCTGTGGATGCGCAGGGCCGTGCTCGACCTCGCGCTGCGGCGCAGTCCGGGCGGCGTGCGCACGGTGCCGTTGCGGCTCGCCCGCGGGTGGCTGCGCGTGCCGGGCGGCGCCTCGCGGCTGGCGGTGCGGTGGATCGCGCTGCGCGACCGGCAGCGGCAGCAGGCCGAGGAGTACCGCACGACGCTGGAGGGCCGCCTCGACCGGCTCGCCACCGCGGCGTGGCGCGCCCTCCTCGGCAACCGCGCCTGGCGCCGCCTCGAACCCCACTTGTACGACTACGAGTTGGCGTTCTGCGCCGAGATCGACGCGCTGCGACCCGACCTCATCCACGCGCACGACTTCCGCATGCTCGGCGTCGGAGCCCGCGCGGCGGTACGGGCGCGCGCCGAGGGCCGGAACGTCAAGCTCCTCTGGGACGCGCACGAGTACGTGCCGGGGCTCAACGCGCCGCACCACCGGTGGATTCCGGCCCTGCACGCCTGGGAGAAGGAGCACGCGCCGTTCGCGGACGCCGTGGTGACGGTCTCGCCGCCGCTCGCCGAGCAGCTCCGCAAGGACCACGGGCTCGCGGAGCTGCCGACCGTCGTCTACAACGCGCCCGTCACGGAGCTGACGGCCGAGCAGCGGACGGCGGAGCTGCCCGACCTGCGTGCCCAGTGCGGCGTCGGTCCCGAGACGCGGCTCGTCGTCTACGTCGGCGGCATCGCGCCGGTGCGCGGGGTGGACACCGTCGTCGCGGCGCTCGCCGAACTCCCCGGCGTGCACCTGGCGTTGGTCTCCCGGCCGCCCGGCGGCGTCTCGGGGGCGGCGCGCGCGGCGATCCGCGCGGAAGGGTACGAGGACCGCGTCCACCTGCTGCCGTACGTGCCGCACTGGCAGGTCGTGCCGTATCTGCGGAGGGCGGACGCGGCGGTGAGCCCGCTCGTCCACCTGCCCAACCACGAGGTGGCGATGAGCAACAAGTTCTTCGAGTACGCGCAGGCCCGGCTGCCGCTCGTCACCAGCGACGTACGCGCGATGGCGCAGATGGTGCGGGCGACGGGCCAGGGCGAGGTCTTCACCGCGGGCGACGCGCGGGACTGCGCGGAGGCACTGCGCCGCGTGCTCGACCACCCGCAGCGCTACCGCGCCGCGTACGACAAGCCGGGCCTCCTCTCCCAGTGGACGTGGGAGGCGCAGGCGGCGAAGCTCGACCGGCTCTACGCGGAGCTGCTGGGCCGGCCGCCGGCACCGCAGGAGAGCGGGCGGCTCAGCACCGTCGTGGGGCTCTCGGCGGCGCCGAGAGCCGGAGTGCGGCAGTGAGGGAGGCGCGCGAAGTGACCGCAGGTGCAAGGGAGTCGGAGGAGGAGAGCATGCGGATCTGCGTGGTAGCGCTCGGGAAGATCGGGCTGCCGCTCGCGGTGCGGTTCGCCGGTGCCGGGCACACGGTGGTCGGCGCCGACGCCTCGCAGCGGGTCGTCGACGCGGTGAACGACGGGGCCGAGCCCTTCCCCGGCGAGCACCTCCTCGCCGACCGGCTCAAGGAGGCCGTGGCCGCGGGACGGCTGCGCGCCACCGTCGACACCGCTTCGGCGGTCGCCGAGAGCGACGCCGTCGTGCTCGTGGTGCCGGTCTTCGTGACGTCCACGGGCGAGCCGGACTTCACATGGATGGACAGCGCGACCCGGGACGTCGCGGCCGGGCTGCGCCGCGGCACGCTGGTGAGCTACGAGACGACGCTGCCCGTCGGCACCACGCGCAAGCGGTGGGCGCCGATGCTGGAGGACGGCTCCGGGCTCATGGCCGAGCGGGACTTCTCGCTCGTCTTCAGCCCCGAACGCGTGCTCACCGGGCGGGTCTTCGCAGACCTGCGCCGCTACCCGAAGCTGATCGGCGGCATCGGGCCCGAGTCCGCGCGCCGCGGCGCCGCCTTCTACGCGAGCGTCCTCGACTTCGACGAGCGGACGGACCTGCCGCGACCCAACGGCGTGTGGGACCTCGGCTCGGCCGAGGCGGCGGAGCTGGCGAAGCTCGCCGAGACCACCTACCGGGACGTCAACATCGGCCTCGCCAACCAGTTCGCGCGTTTCGCCGACCGGGCGGGGATCGACGTCGAGCCGGTGATCGAGGCGTGCAACACGCAGCCGTACAGCCACATCCACCGTCCAGGTATCGCCGTCGGCGGGCACTGCATCCCCGTCTATCCGCGGATGTACCTGTGGAACGACCCGCAGGCGAGCGTGGTCCGCGCGGCGCGCGAGGCGAACGCGCTGATGCCGGAGTACGCGGTCGAGCGGCTCGCCGAGGCGTACGGCGAACTCGACGGCGCCCAGGTGCTGGTGCTCGGCGCCGCGTACCGGGGAGGCGTCAAGGAGACCGCCTTCTCCGGGGTGTTCGCGACGGTCGACGCGCTGCTCGCGCACGGTGCCGAGCCCTACGTCTCGGATCCGCTCTACGAGGCGGCCGAACTCTCGGCGCTGGGGCTGCCGCCCTACACGGGGGAGCGCGTGACGGCGGCCGTCGTCCAGGCGGACCATGCGGGGTACCGCGAACTCGGTGCCGCTGACCTGCCGTACCTGCGGGTGCTCGTCGACGGGCGGCGGGTGACCGTGCCCGAACTCTGGCGCGGTGTGGACCGCGTGGTGCTGGGGGCGCCGACGGAGGAGGCCGCGCCGGCGTGACGGTGCCGACGCGCGGCGCCCCGCCCGGCGGCGTTCCCCGCCGGGCGGCCGGGCCGCCGGATGTGAGCGTCGTCGTGGCCGTCCACGACACCATGCCGTACCTGACGACCTGCCTGCGCTCGCTCGCCGAACAGACCCTCGGCGAGGGGCGGTTGGAGGTGATCGTCGTCGACGACGGTTCCACGGACGGCTCGGGCGACGAGATCGCGGCGTGGGCGGGCAAGCGTCCTGAACTCTTCCGCACCGAGCGCCTGCCGCAGAACTCCGGTGGGCCCGCGCTTCCGAGCAACCTCGGCCTGGAGAGGGCGCGCGGCAGGTACGTCTTCTTCCTCGGGGCCGACGACCACCTCGTGCCCGAGGCGCTGGAACGGATGGTCGCGGCCGCCGACGCGCACGGCAGCGACGTGCTGCTGTGCAAGATGGCCGCGGTCGGCGAACGCAAGGTCCCCAGCGGGGTGTTCGCCCGCAGCGCGCCCGCGATCAGGCTCGTCGGGGACGGGCTCCCGTGGGCGCTCTCCAACACCAAACTCTTCCGCAGGGAGCTGCTGGAGCGCCACGGCCTCCGCTACGAGGAAGGGATGCCGGCCTTCAGCGACCAGCCGTTCGTCCTCGCCGCCTGCGTCGGCGCCCGGCGGATCTCCGTCCTCGCCGACCGCGTCTACTACCACGCCGTCCGCCGTGCCGACTCGGGCAACATCACCTACCGCACAGGACCGGAGGTGCGCCTGCGGTGCGCCGAGCGGCTCCTCGACGCGACCCACGCGCTCCTCGAAGGCGACGAGGAGCTGCGCCGGGGCTTCCACAGACGGCACTTCCACGTCGAGCTCCACCAACTCTTCCGCGACGGCTTCCTCGCCCTGGAGCCGCCGGCGCAGCGCGCGGTGTGCAGAGGCGCGGGGGCGCTCGTCGAGCGGTACGGGGACGGGGTGCTGGAGCGCCTCGACCCGGAGCGGCGGACGGTGCTGGAGCTCGCCCGGGAGGAGCAACTGGAGGCGCTCCGCGGGGTGTTGAGATGGCGGAAGGCGGTGGCCGCCGGAGAGTGGGGGCGCCCCGAAGAGGCGCCCGTGGTGGACGTACGGCGGTCCCGGGTGCGCAGGGGCGTGCCGGCTCGGGTGCGGCGGGTGGCGAAGGGTTGGGTGCGGGCGCGGGGGTGGGTTCTTCGGGGCCGACTGCTCGTGCCGGTGGGCCGGTTCGGGCGAGCGGCGGCTCGTTTCCGTGCGGGCCGCCCGCGTTGAGAAGCCGAACCGCTCGTGGTGCTGGTCCTGCTCGCAGGGCGGGAGAGTGAGGAGCGCCGGGGGCTGTCGAGCCCGGCGGTCCCTTGTGCAGCATCGCACGGCCGGCGATCATCCCGAGTCCGCCAACTCGCCCGGGAAGAGGCCGGCTTGGCGGCCGGACGAGCCGTCGCGCCGAGCCGGTGAGCCGGAAAGTCCCTGGACGGTTGCGGACCCCGTCAGCCGTGCACCGGCGCGACAGCCGGTTCGTCGGGCCGGGAGAGGGGGGGCGGGGCGCCGGACGCTCAGGGGCAGGGGAGCGGGAAGGTTCTCGGCCGGTTCGCCCAGGAAGACGCGGCGGACGACGCGTTCGGCGGCGCGGCCGTCGTCGTAGGGGCAGAACCGCTCGCGGAAGGCGTTCCGGAGCGCGTCCGAGTGCGGGCCGCGCCACTCGCCCGTGCGGAAGAGGGCGAACAACTCCTCCTCGGTGCGGGCGACCGCGCCCGGGGTCTCGCCCGGGCGTCCGGAGAGCAGGTCGAAGTAGACGCCCCGGGCGCTGCGGTACGCCTCCCAGTCGGGGGCGTAGATCACGAGGGGGCGGTCGAGGTTGGCGTAGTCGAACATCACGGAGGAGTAGTCGGTGATCAGGCCGTCGGCGGCGAGGCACAGCTCCTCCGTGCGCGGATGCGCCGAGACGTCCAACAGCAGGCCGCGCTCGGCGAGTTCGCGGAGTTCCTCGTCGGGTCCGTAGAAGTAGTGGGTGCGGACGAGGAGGAGGTGCTCGTCCCCGAGGGACTCGGCGAACCGCTCCAGGTCGAGGAGGGGGACGAACTCTTCCCGGTAGTCGCGCATCGTCGGCGCGTAGAGCAGGGCCGTGCGGCCCTCCGGGATGCCGAGCCGGGTGCGCAGCGCTGCGACCTCGTCCGCGTCGGCGCGCACGTAGCGGTCGTTGCGGGGGTAACCGGCCGGCAGGTCCTCGTAGGCGCAGGGGTAGGCGCGCTCCCAGTGCTCCGAGCTGTGCGGGTTGGCGGTGACACTGATGTCCCAGCGCTCGCTCCGGCGTAGCAGGCGGTGGAAATCGGTGCCGCGCGCCGAGGCCGGGTAGGGGAGTTGGTCGAGGCCCATGCGCTTGAGGGGGGTGCCGTGGTGGGTCATCACGTGGAGCTGGCCCGGCCGCTTCACCGTGGAGTCGGGCCAGTTGACGTTGTTGACGAGGTAGCGCGCGCGGGCGAGCAGCCGCCAGTAGCGGCGCGAGCCCGGATGGACGTGGTCGGTCCCGGGCGGGAGCGAGGCGGCGTACTCGGGGCTCACCACCCACACTCCGTGGACCTGCGGCGCGCGCCGGTGGGCCTCCTGATGGACGGCGGCCGGGTTGCAGGCGAAGCCGCGGCCCCAGTACGCGCTGTAGAGCGCCAGGTCGTCCCGGAGCGGGAGGCGGCGGTGGAGCGCGTAGTAGCCGCGGCGTGCCTGGCGCAGTCCGCCGCGCTGGAGCGCGCCGAGGCGCCCGCGCACGGCCGACGCGCCGCGCCTGGCGCGGAGTTCGGCGGCGAAGGGCGCGTAGTGCCCCTGCGCGAGCGCCCGGAATCCGCGGTCGCCCGCCGGTGGACGGAAGCCGTCCGGACGGTAGCGGTGGTAGAAGCTGGAGGCTCGGCCGAAGTAGGCGCGGCGGTCGGCGGGGCGTACGCGGTCCGGGTGGCGCAGGCAGAAGAGCAGGTGCGCCACCATCCGCTCGAAGAGGAGCGGGCGTACGCCGTCGAGTTCCGGGTGGCGGTCGAGGAAGGCGAAGAGCGAGGCGTATTGCGGGAAGATGTCGAAGTGGCGCCGTCCGGGGGAGCGGGTGATGGCGCCGAGGTGGCGCTGCCGGTAGTCGACGCAGATCCGCGGCAGGCACGCGACGCGCGCGGCGCAGACCATCGCCTCGTTGGCGACGGGCACGTCCTCGTAGAGCCCCGGCTCGAAGGAGAGTCCGGTGCCCGTGTAGAAGTCCCGCCGGTACGCCTTGTTCCAGGCGACGTGGAAGAGCGAAAGCAACTCGGGACGCTCGCGTACGCCGCCGGTCCCGCCTGCGGCCTCGGCGAGTTGGGCGCCGTAGCGGCTCTGTACGACCTCGCCCCACCAGTAGGAGCGCTGGTGGTCGAAGACGAGCAGCTCCGGGTCGCCCGCTGCGGTGAGGCGGCGGTCGATCGACGCGAGGGCGCCGGGGAGATAGCGGTCGTCGCTGTCGAGGAAGAGCAGGTACTCGCCGGTGGCCTGCGCCGTACCGGCGTTGCGTGCCGGGCCGAGTCCGCCGTTGCGCGGGAGGTGGAGTACGCGCAGCCGGGGGTCGCGGGCCGCGTACTCGTCGAGGATGCGGCCGCAGCCGTCGGGGGAGCAATCGTCGACGGCGAGGACCTCCAGGTCGCGGAAGGACTGCCCGAGCACCGAGTCGAGGCACTCGCGCAGGTACCCCTGGACCTTGTAGACGGGGACGACGACGCTGAAGCGGGCGCGTGCGCCGGTGGGGTGGAGCGACATCGGCTCTGCCAATCTCTGCGGAGCGGTGGGCGGTCGGGCCGGTCAGCCGGTGGCGCGGGTGCCGACCGGGCGCGGGGCTTCGCGGTCGCGGAGTATCCGTCGCGCCTCGGCCGGGGCGGGCGCGGGGCGCCGCTCCGCCGGGGGCACGAGGGGCGGCAGCGCGTCCAGCGGCTCGCCCAACAGCACGTGGCGCACGGTGCGTTCGGCCGCGTAGCCGTCGTCGTGGGTGCAGAACCGCGCCCGGAAACCGGCGCGGCGCCGCGCCGACTCCGCGTCGCACCAGGCGCCCGTCGTGAAGACGGCGGCCAACTCGTCCTCGTCCCGCGTCACATGGCCGGGCGGCGCGTCGAGCAGGTCGAAGTAGACGCCGCGGGTCGCCCGGTAGACCTCCCAGTCCGGGGCGTGGACGACGAGCGGGCGGTCGAGCACCGCGTAGTCGAAGAGCGCCGAGGAGTAGTCCGTGACGAGGGCGTCCGAGGCGAGGTAGAGCTGCTCCGTGCCGGGGTGGGCCGAGACGTCGACGAGACGCCCGGCGCCGGTGTACGTGTCCGGCGGGGTGTGGAAGTAGTGCGCGCGGACGAGCAGGACGTGGCCGGGGCCGAGGAGTCGGGCGAGGCGGGCCGGGTCGAGGGGGTAGGGCGCGTCGTGCAGGTGGTCGCGGTGGGTCGGTGCGTAGAGGACGACGAGCGCGTCCTCGGGGAGGCCGAGCGCGGCGCGTGCGGCGAGGACCTCTTCGGGGCCCGCGGTGAGCAGGATGTCGTTGCGCGGGTAGCCGAACTCCAGCGGCGTGAACGCGGCGGGGTACGCGCGCTCCCAGGCGAGCGTCGAGTGCCGGTTGGCGCTGAGGCTGAAGTCCCAACGGTCGGCGTGGGCGAGGAGCCGCCGGAAGTCCATGCCCCGCGCGGCGGCCGGGTACTGCTGGAGGTCGAGGCCCATCCGCTTCAGCGGCGTCCCGTGGTGGGTCTGGAGGTGTACCTGGCCCGGTCTTTTCGCGTACCGCGCAGGGAAGTTGACGTTGTTGACGAGGTAGGTGGCGCGCGCGAGGGCACGCCAGTACGCGGCGGAGCCCGGCTCGAGGCGGCGTACGCCGGGCGGCAGCGTGTGCGCGTACGCGCGGGGCGCGACCCAGGCCGTGCGGAGGCCGGGCGCGAGTGCGCGGGCCTTCGCCTCGATCGCTGCCGGGTTGCAGGCGTAGCCGCGGGCCCAGTAGGCGGAGAAGACGGCGAGGTGCGGGTCGAGCGGGCGCCGCCGCTGTGCCGCGTAGTAGAGGAGCAGCGCGGCGCGCTTGGCGAGGTGCGCGGCCGAGCGGGAGCGGGTGCGTGTCGCGGCCGCCGCGCGGTCGGCGCGGTGGAGCGTCCGGAAGAGGCGGTGCGAGCCGCTGCGCATCAGCAGGTGGCGGACGGCGGTGCGCCGACTGCCGCCCGCGGGCAGCGGTTTCCCTCGCCCGCCCGCCGGCGGCCGGCTGGTGCGCGGGTGGTGGATGCGGCAGTAGCGGCGGCTGCGTGCGAAGAACTCGGCCCGGAGGGTCCGCGGCAGGCGGCTGGGTGCGGTCGCGATCGTCGTGAGGTGGTCGAGCATGCGCCGGTAGAGGGCCGGGCGCCAGCGGTCGAGCCAGGGGCGCGCGTCGAGGAAGTCGAAGATCCGCTCGTACTGGGCGAAGACGTCGAAGTGGCGTCGGCTCGCCGTGCGGACGATGCTGCCGCCCCGGCGCTGCCGGTAGTGGACGCAGACGCGGTCGAGCGTCGCGATCGACTCCGCCGCGAGCAGCGCCGGGTACGTCCAGACGGTGTCCTCGTAGTAGCCGGGCGGGAAGGCGAGGCCCTGGTGCGCGACGAAGTCCCTGCGGTACGCCTTGTTCCAGACGACGGGGAGGAGGCGCAGCAGCTCGGGGCGGCCGGCGAGGGTGGAGACCTCGGGGCCCTCGCGCGGGGCGAGGAGCGCGGTGCGCGGGTTGGGGGCGAGTTCGCCGTGCCAGTGCGCCAGCGCGAAGTCGTAGACGAGGACGTCCGGGTCGCCCGTGGCGGTGAGGCGGTCGGCGATCGCGCCGAGGGCGCCGGGGATGAGGGTGTCGTCGGCGTCGAGGAAGAGGAGGTACTCCCCGCGCGCCGCCTCGACGCCGGCGTTGCGGGCTCCGCCGAGTCCGACGTTGGACGGGAGGTGGAGGGGGCGCACGCGGGGGTCGGCGGCGGCGCACTCGTCGATGATCCGCGGGGAGTCGTCGGGCGAGTGGTCGTCGACGGCGATCAACTCCAGGTCCGTGCAGGACTGTGCGAGGACGGACTGGAGCGACTCGTGGAGGTACGCCTGCACCTGGTAGGCGGGGACGATCACGCTGAATCGAGGCACGGCGTTCCACCCATCCCAACGGCCGGGCAGGAGATTCCCTGCCTTCGCCCGGCTCTCTGGAGATCGGGCGGGTTCTGCAGGTAATCATCCGAATTATCCGTCTGCGGGTCACCGTATCCACCCGGGCACGCGCTGTCGACCGGCCCCGGCCCGGTGTACGCCGGGACGGTGGCGAGGCGGTGCCCGCGGCCGTCCCGACGGGCGTGGTGTCGGGGCTCGGCGGCTTTGCGCCGACCGGTCGAAGCGAGCGCCCGGCTGCCGTGTGCGGTCGACCGCCGCCGTCCGCGCCCGCGTTCACCGCCGGCGCCCGACGCCCGCTACTTGACGGCCCCGGCCATCACCCCGGAGACGAACTGCTTCTGGAAGGCGAAGAAGACGGCGAGCGGGATCAGCATCGAGAGGAAGGCCCCCGGCGCGAGGACGTCGATGTTGTTCCCGAACTGGCGGACCTGCTGCTGGAGGGCGACGGTGATCGGCGGGTCGGCGGCGTCGGCGAAGATCAGCGCGACGAGCATGTCGTTCCACACCCAGAGGAACTGGAAGATGCCGAGCGAGGCGATCGCCGGGCCGCCGAGCGGGAGGACGACGCGGGTGAAGAGCCGTATCTCGCCCGCGCCGTCGAGCCGTGCGGCCTCCAGGAGTTCGCGCGGGATCTCGGCGAAGAAGCTCCGCAGCAGGAAGATGCCGAACGGCAGCCCGAACGCGGTGTGGAAGAGGACGACCCCCGGCGTCGTCTCGAAGATCCCCAGCGCGTTGAAGAGCTTCGCCACCGGGACGAGCGCCACCTGCACCGGCACGACGAGCAGGCCGACGACGACGAGGAACCAGTAGTCCCGGCCGGGAAAGTCGAGCCAGGCGAAGGCGTACCCGGCGAGCGCGGCGACGAGCACGACGAGGACGGTCGCCGGCACCGTGATCAGAACCGTGGTGACGACGGAGTCGGTGATCTGGGAGTTGGTGAGGAGCGCGTCGTAGTTGTCGAGGGTGAGGCGGCCCGGGTCGACGATCCACGGGAACGAGGAGCTGAACCCGAAGATCTGCCACCAGCCGCTCGTCGAGATGTCGGCGCGGTCGCGGACCGAGGAGCCGAGGAGCCCCGCCGTCGGCATCAGCCAGAAGAGCGCGATCACGACGAGGACCAGGCGGACCGCCCAGTGCCCCGTGAACGCGGCGACGCGCGCCCCCGCGGAGCGGCGGCGCGGCCCGGAGCCGGGGCGCCCGTTCGTCGGTTCCGGCGCCCGGGCCGGGGTGCTGACGGTGGTCACCTCTGGGACTCCCTCCGCAGGCGGCGGATGTTGACGACCATCACGGGGACCACGAGCAGCAGCAGGACGACGGCGATCGCGCTGCCGACGCCCTGGTCGGCGCTGCTGCCGAAGGAGGACAGGTAGAGCTGGAGCGCGAGGACGTTGGCGTCGCTCTGGGTGGCGCCCGGTGCGATGACGTAGACGAGGTCGAAGATCTTCAGGACGTTGATCATCAGCGTCACGAAGACGACGCCGAGGACGGGCGCGAGCACCGGCACCGTGACCCTCCGGAAGACCTGCCACTCGTTGGCGCCGTCCATCCGTGCGGCCTCCAGCAGCTCCCGCGGGATGCCCGCGAGCCCCGCGGCGATCAGCACCATCGCGAACCCTGCCCACATCCACACGTAGGAGCCGATGATCGCGGGGGTGACGAGGGTCGGCCCCAGCCAGTCGACGCCGCCGTACGGTGCGGCGAAGTTGCTCGCAGGCAGGCGGAGTTGGGCGCCGTCGGCCGAGGGCGGGAGGGTGAAGACGCCGTCGGGGCCGCTCGTCGCCTCCGCGATTCTCTTCCCGTCCTCGACGGCCTCGACCTTCACTCCGGCGAGGCCCTTCTCGCCCGCGTCGACCCGCCCGTGCTCGCTGCCGCCGCCGCGGACGAAGTCCAGCCACACGACGCCGGCGACGCCGCCCCCCTCGGCCCGCGGCGCCGGCTCGGCGCGCTGCGCGCCCGCGGCCTCCTTCGGGGGGATGCCGACGAGCGGCAGCAGCGCCACCTCGCCGGCCGAGGCCGTCGCCCTCGTCGTGAACCCTCCGCCGTCCGAGGGCGTAAGGCCCGCGCCCTCGCGCGGCTGCGCCCCGGGCCAGGGCGAGGACTCGGCGAAGGTGTCGTGGACGCCCGTCCACACCGCGTTGGCGACGCCGCGCTCCGGGTCCTGTTCGTAGACGAGGCGGAAGGTGATGCCGGCCGCGAGCATGGAGACGGCCATCGGCATGAAGACGATCAGCTTGAACGCGGTGGCCCAGCGGATGCGCTCGGTGAGGACGGCGAAGAGCAGCCCGAGCGCCGTCGCCAGCGAGGGCGCGACGATCACCCAGATCAGGTTGTTGCGCAGCGCCGTCAGGATGCCCGAATCGGTGAAGATCTCGCCGTAGTTGGCGAGGCCGACGAAGGCCCCTCCGGCCGCGTCGAAGAGGCTGCGGTAGACGGAGTAGACGATCGGGTAGGCGACGAGCGCGCCGAGCAGCACCAGCGCGGGGAGCAGGAAGAGCCACGCGATCCAGGCGCGCGAACGGCCCACCGCGGGGCGCGCGCCCGGTGCTCCGGTGCTGCGGCCGGGGGCCTGCGGTGCGGCGGGGTCGGTCGACATGACGGTGGTCTCCCCTGTTCCGTCAGCGGCCGCTGCGGCGGGCTCTGCCGCGGGCCTGGTCGGTACGTGGTGTGGTGTGCCGGGTGGTGCGCGCTGCCGGTCCTGTCACTTCTCGTACGCCTTCGCCGCGGCGGCCTCCAGGTTCTGCTGCGCGCCCTCGACGTCGTGCGGCTCGAGGAGGAAGTCCTGGAGCGCCTTCCACTCGCCCTGCCCCTTGGTGCCGCCGAACGCGGCGGGGGCCTGGTCCGACATGTCGAAGCGGAAGTCGTCGCCGGCCGAGACGAGCGCGCGGGCGATGCGGCGCTGCACGGCGTCCGGGTACGCGGCGAGGTCCAACTGCCGGTTGGGGGAGAGGAATCCGCCGGCTTCCGCTGCGATGCCGGCGGCGTCGGTCGAGGCGAGGAAGGTCAGCAGCGCCTGGGCGCCCTCGCCCTGCCGCAGGACGACCGCCGCGTCCCCCGCCGTCACGACCGGCGACTCCCCGTCCACTGCCGGGAAGGGGTACGCCTTCGCCTCCTTGCCGATCCGTGCGTTGGTGTCGCCCGCGATGTTGACGCCGACGAAGTCGGCCTCGAAGACCGAGGCGGCCTGCGGCGAGGCGAGGTCGCCGAACGCCTTCGTCACGGAGGCCGGGAACTCGGTCTGGAGCGCGCCCCGCTGTCCCCCGGCGAGCAGGCGGCGCTCGCCGAAGAGTTCGCCGAGCGTCTTCAGCGCCCGGCCCACCGAGGGGTGGGTCCAGGGGATCTCGTGCGCCGCGAGCTTGTCGTAGAGGTCGGGGCCCGCCTGGGAGAGGTAGATGTTCTCGAACCAGTCGGTGAGCACCCAGCCGTCGGCGCCGCCGACCGAGACGGCGGGCACCCCGGAGTCGGTGAGGGTGCGCGCGTCGTCGACGAACTGCTGCCAGGTCTTCGCCTCGCCCACCCCCGCATCCCGGTATGCAGCGGTGTTGTACCAGATCAGGGACTTGTTGGCGACCTTGTAGTAGACGCCGTAGCGGGTGCCCTCGTACGTCGCGAGGTCCTGCCAGCCGGGCGAGAAGTTCCTCTCCAACTGCTGCCGCGCCTCCGGTCCGAGCGGCTCGAGCCACCCCTTCGCGGCGAACTGTTCGACGACGCCGACCTGCGGGACCATCACCACGTCCGGCGGCTTGCCGCCCTCGATCTTGGAGCCGATGTAGGTGGCGACGTTGTCGCCCGTCGGGACGAACTCCACGGTGGCGCCGGTCCGCCGCTCGAACTCGGCGAGCACGCGGCGGAAGTTCGCCTCCTCCGGACCCGTCCAGACGGCGGCCACCTGCAACTTCTCGCCCTTCAGCGAGGGGAGCCGCACCGTGGGCCTGTGCTCCTTCGCCCAACTGCCCTCGTCCGTCTCCTCCCGGCCGACGGCGGTGACGGCGAGCGCGGCGACGGCCGCCAGCACCAGTGCGCCACGCAGCCCGACACTCGCGAGCCGCCCGGCGCCCTTGCCGCGTAGCGATGTAGGCATGCCTCTCGTCCCCCTGCCGAGGCGCGGCCCCCGTCCGCAGCGCGCTTCCGATACCGGGTGCCTCGCACTGTGCTTTCCGTGCGCATAGGTGTACGCCCGGCGCGGGCGGACGGCAATAGGGCCGTCGGGGGCGAACTGCGACGCGAAGGCGGGGAGTTCGGGGCGGCGGGGAGAGTCGACGACGCCCTTCCGTGGTGAAGCAGGCACGCGGGAGACCGCCGCCGCGGCAAGGGGCAGCCCGGGCGGCTGCTGCGGGGGACAGGACCGGCGCGGACTGGTTCTCGGGGAAGGAGCCACCCACGCGCCGTGCGACGTCGGCGGCCATGCACCGGCACCGTCCGGGCCGGCGATGCCCGCGCCGTCGGGCAACGCCGTGCGCTGCGCGCGGAGTTGGCGTCCTCCGCAGGCGCCTCGCCGGTGTTCCCGGGGGAGCCGTCGCGCCGGCGTCTCGGCGTGGGCGCCAAGAGCACCGTGCTGGTCGACATCCGGAAGTACGACGGCAGCGTGAGCGCGCGGTGGACCGCCGACCGGCTCGGCGAAGACGAGTACGGCGTGTGGGCGGGCACGGCGCAGGGGGCCTCCGTCGGTTCCGCCACGGGCGGTTGGACGAGCCGGTTCGCGTACGTGATGGTGGTCCCGCGAGGCGCGTGGTGGACGGAGTTCGCCGAACACCGTTCGTCGAAGCAGTCACCGGTGTCCCGGTCCGCCGAAAGGGGAGCCTTCGAGGCGGGCGACCGGCGAAACGAGCTGATTACGGGGGCGGTTGAGGTGATTGCTCTCCGCCCTGGTTGTGTCCTTTGCGCTCCTTCTCGTGCGTGCGGAACTTCTCGCGTCGTGCGCCGCCGACCACCGAGTTCGTTTGTGACGGCTTCACTCGCACCGCCTGGCCCACTTCGCCGTTGACACGCCCCCGGCCCAACAGTTCACCCGGCCGGCCACGTCGGTACAGGCGGCGTTCCTGTCCACTTGATCTTGGAACTGCCCTAGCATCGGAGGATGACCGAAGGTCGAAACCACGAAGATGTCGAAGCTCCCAAGACCGACTCCGGTATCGACAATCAGATTTCCGGCGGTCAATTCAACGGTCCCGTCGGCCAGTTCGGGGCCGTCCACGGGGACGTCAACTACCAGTGGTCCGCCCCACCGAAGAGCCAGAGGGAACTGGAGTTCCGGGCCCGCTACATGAGAAAAGCAGAGGAGGCTTGGGCAGCCGAGGAGAAGAAGCGGGAAGCCGAGGAGGAGGAAGAGAACAGGCACCCCGCAGAAAAGATCCTGCGAGGCGTGGTTCTGGTGATTCTCCAACTCGCCATTTCGGCCTTGTTCATTTTTCTTGTCTTTCGCTTGGCTCCTCACGTCCTCGAAGCCCTGTCGGGGTTCGAGGACGCCCCGTAGCCTGGCCTGCTGCCCGTCCTCGGCGCAACGACCGCCGAGGCCCGCTCCCCGCAAGACGCCTTGGACGAACTCCGCGGTAGGAGCCGGAGCTGGGGACTCGCGCTGCGGGTCGGAACCCCGGGCGAAGGGCTCGACGTGGACGCGCCGCTTCCGATCGCACGCATCTGTCAGAACGCCGACCTCCCGCGGCTCGCACGGATTCCGGGACGCCACAGGATTCTCCGAACGCCAGGGGCTCACGTACCGCCAACTCGCCTACCCCCCTTGCGCTGTCGGTCGGCGTGCCATGCCGGCCCGGGCCATCCGCAAGCCCGTCGTCCTCTCCGCGAGGAAGGGAGCCTCCGGTGCGCCGCTGTGACCTCCACGGCTCGCGGCTTGCTCTCGGTCGCGGGCCGGAGCTCCAACGGTGCCGAGCAACCAAGGGCGTTGTGCCCGGCGCGGCTGCGGCGCTCCAGAGCCCTACCCTTCGGGCCCCTCCCCACCAAGCGGCACGCTCGGCCGAGCGGACGCACCCTCCGCCCGCCCCCGCTCGCGCCCGCGTGCCGGGGCGTCCGGTGGTGCGACCCGGGGATCGGGGCGCTCCTCTTCCGGGGCCGTGCGCGGCGTACGCGGCGACTCCTCACGGGCGTCGGGCACTGAAGCGTCGGGGCGCACCTCGGCCCGCCCGTCGGGCGACGGGGAAGCGGCCCCCGCGTGCGTGCCGGGCAGCGGCGCGTCGGAAGGGGGGCGCGGCGCGGGGGTCCGGGGAACGTCGTCGGTGTCCTGGGGGACGACCCGGGGTGGGGCGCCCGTGCCGGCTGCGCGCTCCAACGCGCTGGTGAGCAGGGCGAGATCGGTGGGCCCGTTCCCCAGCTCGCGGACCTGGCGGCGGGTCGGCGGGTCGCCGGCTCGGGTCCAGTCGACGGGGACGACGGTGGGCCGCATCGTGGCCGTACGGGGGATGCGTCCGGTGACGCGGGCCGACTGGAAGGCCGCCGCCTCCTGCGGCCCCCGGAGGGTGCCGCGCCCGCGCGGGGCGCCTCCCTCCTCCCCGCTCAACTCGGCGAGGAGGGACGCCGCTCGCACCGCCGTCGTCTCGGCGGCGCGGGCCGAGCGCCCCGTCGTGAGGACGAGGTGGACGCCGAGTTCCGCGCCGCCGCGCGCGACGGCCTCCAGCGCCCTGACGACCGAACCCGCCGCCGGGCGGCCGGGGTTGCCGAGCGCGGGCTCGACGAGCGTGTCGAAGTCGTCGACGAGCACGGCGAGCCGGGGCAGCGCGGGCGGGGCGTCGGCGGCGGGCGGCGCCGTGTCCCGGGACGGTTCGGCGCCGGGGTGCGGTGCGGGGCCGCTCGCGCCCGCGCGGCCCGCGGAGGCGCGGGAGGGGGAGGCGGTGTACTGCTCCCACGTGCGTGCGCCGTAGGCGTCGAGGACTTCGGCGCGGCGCTTCAGCTCCGCGCCGAGCGACTGCGCGAACTCCCGCATGGCGACCGGCTCCGAGCCGTTCATCTGGCCGCGTACGTGCGGGAGTTGGCCGCACGGGGC
Organism: Streptomyces xiaopingdaonensis; assembly: GCF_000262345.1. Lineage (GTDB taxonomy): Bacteria > Actinomycetota > Actinomycetes > Streptomycetales > Streptomycetaceae > Streptomyces > Streptomyces xiaopingdaonensis. The sequence continues at coordinate 16,695 of NZ_AJTQ01000209.1, forward strand.
GAGCCCGCCGCGCTCGTCGCCCGGCTGGGCCGCGCCGTCGACGAGGAGCAGCCCGAGGCGCTCGGGCGGCTCGCCCGCGGCGAGCGCGGCGGCGAGCGACCGCAGCAGCTCGGACCGGCCCGAGCCGGCAGGCCCCCGCACCACGGCCGTCCCGCCGAGCGAGGCGAGGTCGGCCTGGAGCGGGCCGCGCAGCCCCGCGCCGAAGAGGAGCGGTACGCCGGCGGGGGAGTCGGCGCGCGCGGCCCAACCGGCGCGCAGTGCCGCGGGGGTGGCCCGCGCCAGCCCCAACTCGTCGAGCAGGCGGCAGGTGTGGGGGAGCGGGGAGGTGGGCGCGGTGCGCGGGGCGCCCTCCGGCTCGCGCAGCGGGGCGAGGGCGCGCGCGAACCGCTCGGCCCAGGCGGGCGAGACGGCGTCGACGGTGGCGACGGGGCCGAGCGGCTGCGGCTCGCCCTCCGGGGGCGCGTCCTCGGACACCCGGACGAGGCGTACCGCGGTGGCCACGTCCCCGCTGAGGACGGCGAAGATCCGGAGCGCCCGGAACGCGGGGGAGGAGGCGAGCGCGGCGCGGACCGTCGCCGCGACGGGGGACGCGGGGGTGGCGGGGGGCGTCTCGGCCAGGCAGAGGACGTGGACGCCGGCGCCCGGGCCCTCGACGGAGAGCCTCGCCACGGCTTCGCGGAGGGTCGCCGTGCCCGGGTCGCCGTCGACGACGAGGAGCGTGCGGTCCTCCGGCGTCCCGCGGGCCGACTCCAAGCGCTGGAGCAGCTCGCCGGCGCGGGCCTCCGCCTGCTCGCGGTCGAGCGCGAGGAGGAGGCCGCAGTCCTGGCCGCGGCGCGGATGGACGTGCGGCAGCCAGCCGAGCCAGGACCACTCCGCGGCGCGCTCGGCGGCCGGACGCGTGCGGTCGGCGGCGAGGAGCACCACCTCCAGGTGCGAAGGACCGTGCGCGGCGGCGAGTTGGGCGAGCACGGAGCGGGCGAGCCCCGCGAGCCGGGACCGCGGCCCCGCGAGGCCGAGTGCGCCGTGCTCCCCCAGGTCGGTGGCGAGGACGCGCGCGCCGCGGCCCGGCGCGGCCGGGTGCGCGGTGCCGAGGCGGGCCGCGAGCGCGCCGGCGCGCGGCGGCTCGTCCTCCCACAACCGCTGCCCGGGGCCGAGCGCGCCGAGGAGTACGGCGGCCGGATCGGGGAGCGCCGGCTCCGGTTCGGGCGGCTCGGCGGGGGGCGGCTCCGGGGAGGCGGGCGGCCGGCCCTCGTCGGCCCGGGGGCCCGCGAACCGCCGCGCCCAGGCGACGGGGCCGCGGGTCCTGCGGCCTTCTCCTCCCTGCAAGGGGAGGGAAAGCGGAGCGAGCCCGGAGCCGTGCGTCCCGCCGTCGTCCGGCGGGGCGGGCGGAGGGGGTGGTGCGCTCCCCGCGCGCCCTTCGGTCGGCGGCTCGTCCGACGCGGTGAGGCGGAGCCGCCCTTCCCCGTCCCGGACGGTGGCGCGGGACGGACCCGGCGGCCCCGGCAGTCTGCCCGCCGCTTCGAGGCGGAGCGGCG
>NZ_AJTQ01000210.1 GCF_000262345.1 Streptomyces xiaopingdaonensis
CTCCCCGATGCGCAGCACGGAGCCCGGCTTGAACAGGACGGGTCCCGGTGCGACCCGGAGGCCGTCGACGCTGGTGCCGTTGGTGGAGTCGAGGTCGGTGACGGTGACCGTGCCGCCCTCGGTGACGGTGACCGCGCAGTGGAGGCGGGAGACGTCTGGGTCGTCGAGCGGGACGTCGGCCTCCGCCGAGCGGCCGAGCCGTACGCGGCCGCCCTGGAGGAGGTGGATGCCGCCCGCGTCGGGCCCCGCGACGACGTGGAGCCGGGCCTTCGCGGTGTCGAACGCGGTGTCGGGGGAGGCGTCGGGGACGGGGCCGTGGAGCGCGAGGACGGCGCCGTCGAGCAGGGGCGGCTCGCCCAACGGGTGCTGTGCGTCGAGGCGTTCGGAGCCGGCGTAGACCGCGGGCGCTTCCTGCGCGCCCCCGGCGCCTGGGGAGCTGCGCCCCCCTCGCCCCGAGGGGCTGCTGCCGATGGCGCCGCCGGAGGCGGCCGAGGCGACGGCGGAGCCGAGCGCGCTCACCACCGCGGAGAGCGGGGTGCCGCCGGGTGCGGTGACGAGGACGTCGGCTCGCGGCGAAGGCGCCCCCTCGGTGCCCGCGCCCGGCTGCCTCGACGCGGGGGCCCCGGGGCCGCCCGCGCGCGGCCCGAGGGTGACGGTCAGCCGGATCTGCATCGGTCCCTCCAGGTCCCCTCCGCGAGGTGTGCCGGACAGGCCGGCGCACAGGGCACGTTAGCGCGGTTGCTTCTGCTGCCGGACGAATAATCGCACCTGCCACCGACATCGGTGTACGCGCGGAACCGCCAAGTGATCATGAATCTCGCACCTGTTCGGTTCCGGAGACGAGTGCACCGGAGAGTGAGACGCCTCACCCGCCCCTTCCGCCCGGGTCGAAACCGCACCTCACGCAGGAAGCCGCCGCCCACGTACGGTATTTACGATCAGCGTGGCTTCCCCTCCCGTGTACGGGATCGCCCTTTCCGTTCCGTCGCCCAACCGGAATCCGACCGGAATCCGACCGGAACCCGCGCGACACGTTCACGTCCCGTACACCGGAAGGACCGTCCGAACCGGAGGAGTGGACGCGCGGCGAACGGGGGCCACCGCGGTCCGTGCCGCCGGTGCAGCTCGGCCGCCGAGGGGCGCCGGGGCGGCCGAGCCAGGACACACGGGGGCTCCGACCGTGCGGTCGGATCCCCACCGGCGACGCGGGTCTACCAGCCGTGTTCGGTGAGCACGGTGCCCGCGAGATAGCCGTGCAGACCGGTGGCCGGGTACTCGATGACGTCCTCGGGCAGGTCGTGCACCGACTGCCAACGCAGGTCGAGACACTTGTCGGGCTCGCGGTTGGTCGGCTCCCCCTGCCATTCGGTCGCGAGGAAGAAGACACCGATGCGCTCGATCTCTTCCGACTGCCGGTGATGCACGGTGTGCACCTGCCGTAGGTGAGCCGGATGGACGGTGACGCCCGTTTCTTCGTAGAGCTCGCGGGCGGCGCCGGCGGTGAGCGGTTCGCCGGCGTCGAGTTTGCCGCTTGGCAGGTGCCAGCGGCCGTATCCGTAGGGGCCGCCGCGTTGCGACATGAGGATCTTGTCGCCGCCCCGGAGGATCACGTGCGTGTCGACGACGGGGGTTGCGAGGGTCATGGGGTCACCGTTTGCTTGTCGGGGCTCGTGTTGTCTCCGACGCTAGCGGGAGCGGGGCCCAGTGAGGCCAGCATTCGCGCAGCAGCCTCCCGAGGGGTGGCCGTGTCGGTGTTGACGCTGACGACGGGCACGCCCATCCGTTCGAGAACGGCGGCCGCGTGTAGGTAGAGTTCGGCCTCGCGCGCCGGGATGCTCGGATCCCGCTCGAACCGGTGGTGCGCGCCTCGGCCGGTGAGCCGGTCCGTGATGGTCCCCGGGGCGGCCGTCAGCAGCACGGCCACGTCGGGCAGCACAATGTCGGCGTTCAGGTCCAACAGGAACCGTTCCGGGACGCCGTCGAGGCGCTGCACGACGAGCGTCGAAGCGAGGTACCGGTCGCAGACGACGGTGTCACCGGCGTCGAGGGTCTCGGGCGTGGGTGCGAGTGACAGCGGGCCGACTGGCGTGTCGAGGGTGCGGCCGTGCAGTCGGCACCACTGCCGGTACACCTTCCGTGCCTGCGCGGCCCGTACCACCTGCCGCAGGATCGCTGTCGTCACGGCGTCCCACAGCGAGGGGTTCGTGAGCCGGTGCACCGGCCCCAACGTCGCGAGCTGCTGCACCAGGGCCGCCGCGGCAGGGGTCGAGGGCAGTTCCTCGGGCGAGGTGACCGAGATCGACGGCGGGGCGGTTGTGGACTCGCGTACGGCGTTCAGGTGCAGTCCGCCGTCGCGGTAGAACGCCAACCACGGTGCACCGTGGTGCTCGACGAGGCGTACGGGGACGTCGTCGGCGCCGGTCTGCCATGCAGGGTGATCGACGGTGAGAGTGATCGCGCTGTCCATCTACGTCGCTCCGGGCGGGTGTGCTGCGGCGTGGGGGCCGCAGTCGGCTGATCGGTCAGCAGTCATCGTGTCCTCTCTCGACGGCGTGGTGTTGTCCTTCTGTGGCGCCCCGTGCCCGACGAGGGACGAACGCCCCTGGTGGACACGGGCGTTGTCGGGGCCGGGCGACGTACCGGTACGGGGTCGAGCCGCAGCGAGTACACGGCGTCGTAGTCGGTGAGGGTGAGCACGTAGGGGCGGCCGGCCACGAGGGTGCGCAGGGCGTGCTCGTAGTGCTCGACGCTGTCGGCCCAGCCGAGCAGCACGACCTCGGGGCGTGGGCCGTCCGGCGCAGTCTCGGTAAGGGGCGCTCGGAGGAGATAGCCCGCAGTCGGCACCGGGGCGAGCAGACCGGCGTACCGGCGTGCGGTGTGCCGAGCCCAACCGGCGGCAAGGCGCGGCGTCATGGCGCGGTAGGTGGAGAGAACGACCTCGCAAGAGCCGGTGAGATCTTGCGCGATGGCTTCGCACCTGTAGGCGAGTCGGCGGGTCACCGTGGCACCTCCGCGGCGGGGCGTGGTTGGTGGTGGGCAGGGGCGCTCTTGGGCCCCGCCCGTCAGCCGGTAGTTTGTCCGGCCGACGGGCGGGGAAGCGGGCCGCCCGGGGGAGTCACGGGGGAGACTCGACCCCGAACGACCCTGTCTCAGGGGCGAACCGCCTCGGCGGCTCGTATCCAGCGGGCCGAGACGGCGACGCTCGCAGCCGCGAAGTACAACCGGTTCGCCTTGACCGACGCGGTGATGTACTCGTTCACCTCGGCGCCGTTCGCTGCGGTCGACAGCGGGTCGAGGCCGACGGCGAGCAGCACGTGCCCGATCTCGGTGATCACCCGCCCCCAGTTCCCGGCGCGGGTGGTGAGGACATGCGGGGTGCCGTCGAGACGCAGCAGCACGACACCGTTGTGCACGGCGATTCGCTCACCCGCGTCGGGCAACGTGGCGTGAGCGGGCGCCGTGCCGAGGGCTCGGGCTATGCCGAGCATGCAGGACTCGATTACGGCTGCGGTGTCCGTGTCCCGGTGCGGCCTCGGATGCGTGATCAGCATGGGGGCGAACCCGTGATCGTTGATCCGGTCCACCCACGGCCGTACGGACAGGGACGCGATCGCGCCCGAAGTCGGCGCCTTCGGGGCGAGTTGCTCGATCCCCGTCACTTCGCGATCACCTCAGCCCACACGATCTTTCCGAACGCCACGTCGTCAACGCCCCAGTGGCACAGCCCGTCGAGGATCACCAGCCCGCGGCCGCGATCACGTTTGTGTGACTCGGGTCGCAGTTGCGGGCGTCGGCGCACCGGGTCGCGAACTTCAACTCGCGTGCGTCCGTGGCAGGTGTGAAGCTTGAGCGCGAGAGAGTCGCCGGGCTCGGTCCCGTAGCGAATGCTGTTGGTGACGAGCTCGCTCGTGACCAACACGATCGCGTCGACGTAGTCCTCGGACGCGGTCGGCTCACTCTGCATCACGTACTCGCGGGCGAACTCCCGTGCCTCACGGGCCGATTGCGGTTCGCCCGTCAACACCAACTCTCGCGGCTGATCGGGTCTCGGAGTGAGTTGCCGCGCGCCCTGTCCCTTGTCGACCATGCGTGTCCTCCCGGTGACGGGTAGTGCGGTCACTCAACCCCGGGGCATGCTGTACGGGCCACGAACTACCCGCAGACTGCATACAACGGTTCGCGCAGCGCATAGCGGTGCCGCACTCCGGGCCCATGCCGCGTAGCAAGAGGGGGAGAACAAATCCCGTGAATTGGTCCGCGCAAGCGATCCGCGACGCTGCACGAGTAGGCGACTACGGCCGGGTGGTGAAACTCGCCCGGGCCGCGGCTGGCCTTTCGCAAGGGCAGCTCGGGGAAGCCTGCGGGATGAGCCAATCCGCGATTTCGCGCCTTGAGGGGAGGGGCGCGAGGTCGTACGAAACGGCTCAACTATCGCGGGTGGCGAGCCATCTTCAGATTCCTCCGCACCTCGTCGGCTTGGCCGATCACACAGCGGCGATCGTCGCGCGGGGGGATGGAAACGGAACCGATGTGGAACGGCGCAACTTCCTTGGTGGGGTCGCGGCGGTCGCCGCAGCGCCGGCGCTCTCCATGGCGCCCACGCAGCAAGCGCATGCAGCCGAGACCGGACAAGCGGCCACCCTTCGCGTGGCCACCACTGCATTCCGGCGTCTCGACGGCACAACGCCGTCGCGGCAACTCGTCGACACGGTGCTGTCGCACCTCAAGTTGACGCAGTCGATTGCGCAGGATGCCGAGGGCGAAGACGAGCGGGCGAGACTCGCGGCCGTCGGCAGCGAAGTCGCCAGTCTCGCCGGGTGGTTGCACTGGGACATGGGCGACAACGGGTCGGCCCGCACCTGGTACGGCGCCTCGATCAAGGCTGCCCGGCGTGCGGCCAACCCGCTACTTGCCGCGTACCAGTTGGGAAGTCTCGCGCAGTTCGAGGCACACTCAGGGAACGCGGCGCAGGGGCTCAGCCTTGCCCGTTCCGCGCGCAAGCAGCTTGGGCTGAACATGCCCGCCATTGCCGACGCGTGGCTGTCCGGCGTCGAGGCCCTCGCCCACGCTGCGGCCGGTGCCGAGAGTTCTGCCGACGAGGCACTGCGAACAGCAGCTCGTCGAGCGAAGCAGATCGAACACGAGGACACGCCACCGTGGCCGTGGGTGTTCTCATTCACCGAGGCCAAGGTCGCCGCGACCCGCGTGTCGTGCGGCGCACGGCTTGGGCTGCCCCGCTGGATCGCCAGCGAGCAAGACTCGACCACCGCGGTCATGACCTCGGGGCATGACAAGCAACGGGCGTTGCTCCAACTCGACATGGCCTCGGGGTACCTCGCAGCCGGGCGCCTTGACGGTGCATTCACCGTGGCTGCGCGGGCACTCGAAGTGGGGTTGCGCTACAAGTCGGGGCGCATCGTGGAACGGGCGCGAGCCGTGCGCCGCTCGTACTCCGGTCCCACGCCCCCTAAAGTCCTGCGCGACTTCGACGACCGCCTGCACGGCGTGTTCCTGTAACGGAGAGAGGTAAGGACTGTGCGTTTGGGGATCACCGGGCACCGTGGACTGTCCGCCCAGGTTGAGCGGACGGTTCGCAACGCCCTTGACGAACAGCTGCGGCAGTACGACCCGGCCGAGCTACTCGGGGTGTCGTGCATTGCGGACGGGCCCGATGCATGGTTCGCCGAGGCGGTGCTCGACCGCGGCGGCCGGATCGAGGTCGTCGTGCCCGCCGAACAGTACCGCGAAGGTCTACCCGAGTCGCACCACCCGACGTACGACAAGCTGCTCGCGCGGGCGGCTGAGGCGCACCACACCGGCATGCGCGAATCAACGTCACAGGCTCACCAGGCGGGGAGCGAGATTCTCGTCGGCCTGGTCGACCGGCTTGTCGCGGTGTGGGACGGGAAGCCGGCCCGCGGGTACGGGGGGACGGCGGACGTCGTCGCCTACGCACGGCGTACGGGCGTGCCCGTCGACGTGGTGTGGCCCGAGGGAGCCACCCGCGACTAGCCACTGCCCGCAGACACGACGAAAGCGCCCCTGCCCGGCGGTGAGGCCGGACAGAGGCGCGAGGTGTTACGGGTCATGTTGCAGAGCGTTATGACGCCCCGGGTCGGCCTCGGTGTCTTGTCCGGGGGAGCTGAGCTGTGGGGTCGCCGGGTCCCGACCGGAATCCGCGCAACCCGTTCACGTCCCGTACACCGGGAGGACCGTCCGAACCGGAGGAGTGGACGCGCGGCGAACGGGCACCCGCCCGGGGCACCGCGGTCCGCGCCGTACGCAACCGGAACCGGATGTGCGGCGTCTTCCAGGGAGTTTCCCCTCCCGGCGAGCGCGGACGGCAGGGCGGAGCAGGACGACGGGGAGCAGGAGCCCGCCGCGGCCCGCCGCGAGCGGGCGGCACGGCACTATGGTGGGCAGGATGCAGTACGAGACCAGGGAGCGCATGACGTGCGGCCGGTAGGCAGCAAGTACCTGCTAGAAGAGCCGCTCGGACGCGGCGCGACAGGCACCGTGTGGCGCGCCCGCCAGCGGGAGACGGCGGGCGCCGAGGCGGCGGTCGCCGGGCACCCGGGCGAGGCCGTGGCCATCAAGGTCCTCAAGGAGGAGCTCGCCAACGACGCGGACGTGGTGATGCGCTTCCTGCGGGAGCGCTCCGTGCTCCTGCGGCTCACCCACCGCAACATCGTCCGCACCCGGGACCTCGTCGTCGAGGGCGACCTGCTCGCGCTCGTGATGGACCTCGTCGAGGGCCCCGACCTCCACCAGTACCTGCGGCAGAACGGCCCGTTCACGCCGATCGCCGCCGCGCTCGTCACCGCGCAGATCGCCGACGCGCTCGCCGCCAGCCACGCGGACGGCGTCGTCCACCGCGACCTGAAGCCGGCGAACGTCCTCCTCTCCGAGGGAGAGGAGGGCATGCACCCGATGCTCACCGACTTCGGCATCGCACGCCTCGCCGACTCCCCCGGACTCACCCGCACCCAGGAGTTCGTCGGCACCCCCGCCTACGTCGCCCCCGAATCGGCCGAGGGACGCCCGCAGACCTCGGCCGTCGACATCTACGGCGCCGGCATCCTCCTCTACGAACTCCTCACGGGGCAGCCCCCGTTCGGCGGCGGCAGCGCACTGGAGGTGCTCCAGCGCCACCTCGCCGAGGAGCCGCAGCGCCCCCCGCAGGTGCCCGACCCGCTGTGGACGGTGGTGGAGCGCTGCCTGCGGAAGAACCCGGACGAGCGCCCGAGCGCCGTCAACCTCGCGCGTGGGCTGCGCACCGTCGCCTCCGGCATCGCGCCGGGGGCCACGCCCGAGCAGCAGTCGGCCGCGATGGGCGTCGGCGCCCTCCTCGCCCCCGACCCGCAGCCGGCCGAGGTCCCGGGGAGCGGCGCAGGACAGCAGCGGACGAGCGACGCGGACCCGACGCAGTCCCTCCCGCACGGCGCAGCCGGCGCGGCGCTCGGCGGCGCCGCGCTCGGCGGTGCGGCGGGTGCGGCGGCGGGTGCGGCGGCCGCCAACTCGGCGGCGGGCGGCGACCCGGAGGCGGCGACCAGCGCCATGCAGCAGCCGGGAGCCGGCGGCAACGCGGACCCCACGCAGGTGATGCCGCCCGTCCCCGGCGGCCAGCAGGCCCAGCACGGGCAGCAGCCGCCGGAGCCGGACGGCCCGCACCCCTGGGAGAGCCAACTGCGCGCCGCGCGCGACCGGAACGAGCAGACGCAGGTCCGCCCGATGGACCCGGCCGAGGACCCGCTCCGCCGTCCCCCGCAGCGCCGACCCGCGCCCCCGCCCCAACAGCCCCAGCAGGCACAGCAGTACGGGCAGCCGTACGGCCAGCAGCAGCCGTACGGCCAGCAGTACGGCGGTCCCCCGCCGCCCCCGCCGCCGCAGCAGCAGCGTCCGCGTCGGGAGCCGAAGCCGCCGCGGGAGCCGAAGCCGCCGCGCGAGCGCCGCGGCAGCGCCAACCCGATGCACATCCCCGGTCTCGGCTGCCTCAAGGGCTGCCTCTTCATGCTCGTGATCCTCGCCGTGATCTGCTTCCTCGTCTGGAACTTCACGCCGGCGCCCGAGTGGTGGGCCGAGGGCAGGAGCTTCTGGGAGTCGGTGAAGGACTTCTTCGGTCGCGTCGGCGACCTCTTCGACAAGATCGGTTCCTGACGCCGCTCGCCGTGCCCGCGGGCCCGTTGGGTCCGCGGGCAC
>NZ_AJTQ01000211.1 GCF_000262345.1 Streptomyces xiaopingdaonensis
GCGCAGGAGATTTGTCGATTCCCCGCGGGCGTTTTCCGGCACAGAAGCGACGGTTACCGGCATCCACCGGGCCCAACCCCCGCCTCGCCGCGTAGTTTTGTCGCCATGGCACGGAAGATCGGCAGTCGCTACACCGCTCACCGCGTCCTGGGCCGCGGCAGCGCCGGTACGGTCTGGCTCGGCGAGGGGCCCGAGGGGGCCGTGGCCGTCAAAATCCTCCGTGAGGACCTCGCAGGGGACGAGGACCTCGCCGAGCGCTTCGTGCAGGAGCGCAGCGCCCTTCTCTCCCTCGACCATCCGCGCATCGTCGGCGTCCGCGACCTCGTCGTCGACGGCAGCGACCTCGCGCTCGTCATGGACCTGGTGCGCGGCACCGACCTGCGCACCCGCCTCGACCACGACCGCCGCCTCGTCCCCCAGGCCGCCGCCGCCATCGCCGCCGACGTCGCGGAGGGCCTCGCCGCCGCGCACTCCGCCGGGCTCGTCCACCGCGACGTCAAGCCGGAGAACGTCCTCCTCGACGCCGTCGCGCCGCCCGGGCCCTCGGGTGCACCGCCCGCGCTCCTCACCGACTTCGGCGTCGCGAAGCTCATCGACTCGCCCCGCCGGACCCGGGCCACCTCGATCATCGGTACCCCCGACTACCTCGCGCCCGAACTCGTCGAGGGCCTGCCGCCGCGCGCCTCCGTCGACATCTACGCGCTCGCGACCGTCCTCTACGAACTCCTCTCCGGTTTCACGCCGTTCGGCGGCGGCCACCCCGGCGCCGTCCTCCGCCGCCACGTCACGGAGACGGTCGCGCCCCTGCCCGGCATCCCCGAGGAGCTGTGGCGTCTGATCCACCAGTGCCTCGCCAAGGCGCCGGCCTCCCGGCTGAGGGCCGCCGAACTCGCCGCCGGGCTCCGCGAGATGCTGCCGGAGCTCGAAGGCGTCCCGCCGCTCGACATCGACGAGCACCCGGAGGACCTCGTCGACGAAGGGCCGCCGACCGCCCCCTATCCCGCGGAGCCGGCGCCGACCGAGGCGGGCACGCCGCCGCGGGGCGCCGTCCCGCTCGTCCACGCCGGCGCGGGGCCGGACTCCAACCGGGACACCCACACGAGCATGCGCGTCCCCGGCGCGGAGGAACTGGCGGGCGGCGCGCACGGCACGGCCCGCAACCCGCGTGCGGCGGGAGAGCCGCGCGCCGGCTCGGCCCGCCACCGGCTGGCGGAGCGCAGGCGCCGGCTGCGGCTGGGCGCGATCGGCGTGCTGGTGGCTGCCGCCCTGGGCGTCGGCGGCTGGCTCGCGCTCTCCGACGAGTCCACCGGGTCCCAGCGGGCGCCCGCCGCCGGGTACGGCTCCATGGAGTGAGCCGGGTGGTGACGAAGGCCACGCGCGCGGTCGTGCGGGGGCGCGCGGGCATCGCGGGGCCGTACGCCCCGGTCGCGGGGGAACGGGAAGCGGAGCCAGCCGTTAGGGTGGATGCGTGGCAGTCGTCGATGTTTCCGAAGCTCTGAAGTCCCTCTCCTCCACGATGGAGTCGATCGAGGCCGTCCTCGACCTGGACGCGCTGCGCGCCGACATCACGGCGCTGGAGGAGCAGGCCGCCTCGCCCGATCTCTGGGACGACATCGACAACGCACAGCGCGTGACGAGTCGGCTCTCCTATCTCCAGGGCCAGTTGCGGAAGGTCGAGGAGCTGCGCGGCAGGATCGAGGACCTGGAGGTCCTCTTCGAGCTCGCCGCGAGCGAGGACGACGCGGACACCCGCGCCGAGGCCGAGACCGAACTCGACTCCGTCCGCAAGGCGGTGGACGAGATGGAGGTCCGCACCCTCCTCTCCGGCGAGTACGACCCGCGCGAGGCGATGGTGAGCATCCGCGCGGAGGCGGGGGGCGTCGACGCCGCCGACTTCGCCGACCAGCTCATGCGGATGTACCTGCGCTGGGCGGAGCGCAAGGGCTACGCGACGGAGACCTACGACATCTCCTACGCGGAGGAGGCCGGCATCAAGTCCGCCACCTTCGCGGTGAAGACCCCGTACGCGTACGGCACCCTCTCCGTCGAGCAGGGCACGCACCGCATGGTGCGCATCTCGCCCTTCGACAACCAGGGGCGGAGGCAGACGTCGTTCGCGGGCGTCGAGGTGATGCCGGTCGTCGAGCAGACCGACCACATCGACATTCCCGAGAACGAGCTGCGGATCGATGTCTTCCGCTCCTCGGGCCCCGGCGGGCAGTCGGTGAACACCACCGACTCCGCGGTCCGGATGACCCACGTCCCGACCGGCATCGTCGTCTCCTGCCAGAACGAGAAATCGCAGATCCAGAACCGCGCGGCCGCCATGCGCGTCATGCAGGCCCGGCTCCTCGCGCACCGCCGCGAGGAGGAACAGAAGAAGATGGACGCGCTCAAGAGCGACGGCGGCAACTCCTGGGGCAACCAGATGCGTTCGTACGTCCTCCAGCCGTACCAGATGGTCAAGGACCTGCGGACCGAGCACGAGGTCGGCAACCCGCAGGCGGTCCTCGACGGCGACATCGACGGCTTCATCGAGGCCGGCATCCGCTGGCGCAAGCAGCAGGAGCAGCAGGCCGCCGCCGAAGCCAAGGGCTGATCGTCGGGCGGCGAACCCTGGTGCCGCACCCGGGAATTGAGCGTTCCGGTGCCTAACTGCCCCTTCTGTGGCGATATTTCCCGGGCTTCACTTGACGCCGCTGTGAAAACTGGGAAAGCTGTCGGCTCGGCATGCCTGTGTCAGGGGCATCAGGTGCGAGACGCCGTAGCTCCCCGCGTTTCCCCGCAGTTCGGTGGAGGTCGCCGCGCGCGACACCGCGCCGTCCGGCGCATTCCACCGCAGTCCCGGGGTGAGCAGGCACATCCCAGTTCGCGGCAGGGGCGGGCGCTTCGACACCGCGGCCGCTGACGACGAAGTACAGCTACTGGGGGTAGTTGGAAGATGACCAATCCCAAGACGCGGCTGCGTGTGGCGCGGATATCCGCCGCCGCCGTGTTCGCCGCAGGCGCCTCGCTCACCGCAGCGGGCGCGGCCCAGGCCGCCGGCCTGGACGGCAACGACGGCGTCTCCGCCCAGAACGAGGACAGCCCGGGCTTGCTCGGCGGCCTCCTCGGCGGCGGCGGTGACGACGATGACGACGGCCCCACGGCGGGCGTCACCGAGGGCGGCGAGAACGGCGGCCCCGAGGGCGGCGACCAGTCCGGCGTCACCGAGGGCGGCAACGGCGACCCGGGTGAGAACGGTGACCCCGGTGAGAACGGCGACCCGGGTGAGAACGGCGACCCGGGCGAGAACGGTGACCCCGGTGAGAACGGTGACCCGGGTGAGAACGGTGACCCGGGTGAGAACGG
>NZ_AJTQ01000212.1 GCF_000262345.1 Streptomyces xiaopingdaonensis
CGAGAATGGCGACCCCGGCGAGAACGGCGGCGGCAACGGCGGCTCCGGCAACGGTGGCGGCAACAGCGGCGGCAACGGTGGCGGCGGCGAGGAGCCGGCGACGATCGGCGGCTCCGGCGGTGGCGGCGACGACACCTGCGAGCTCGGCGACGCCAGCGTCGACTGCGGCGGCACCAACCCGGACAGCGCCGGCAGCCAGCCGGTGCAGGACTCCAAGCCCGAGAAGCCCCAGGAGGAGCTCGCCGACACCGGTGCGGCCGAGACCACCTTCCTCCTCGTCGGTGCGGCGACGATGATCGCCGGCGGCGTCGGCTTCCGCTTCCTGCCGCGGCTCCTCGGCCGCAACGGCGGCGCGGCAGCCTGAACGACCCGCGCCTGACGGGCACTTGCCCGCCGGCGCACCGCAGGGCCGGGGACGTGTTCCCCGGCCCTGCGTCTGTCGTGGGGCGGTGCGGTCGGGCCGGCACCGGCCGGACGCACACCACCGAGGAGCGTCCCGATCAGGCCGTGGCCACCCGCTGTGCGACGAGCGCGACGGCGACGAGGGCCGCGAGGAGCCCGAGAAGGGCGGCGGGGGAGAGCGCCGCGAGCGGGTTGTCCCGGTGGAGGCGCTCGCGGTGGGCACGGCAGACGTGGCAGCGTCCCTCGCTGACCGGGCCCGCGCAGTTGGCACACACCAGTCGGTCGCACGTCATGCCGTACTCCTCTCCGAGCGGCGCTCCCGGGGCGACGGCCTCCGGCGGCGCCTGTCCCCGCAGACGTGTGACACGGCCCACCGGTTCCGCGAGCGCGGCGGCCCCGGTGGCAGCGGGGGTTCTTCTTCCCACTCTGCCACCCGCACCGCGCGGCTGCCGAGCCGAGCGCATTTACCGCGGGCTCGATCCGTGGTCAACAGCCGTGCGTGCGGGGGCGTTCCGGGGTGCTCCCGGTCTGCTGCGAGGGCTGCCGTTTTGTGCCCTTGGCTCCGTGAAGAAACCCACCAACACACCGTCCCGACTGCAAGGCACTCGGGGGTTCGCGTATGGTCGCCACACCGACGGGGAGCCGCACCGCGGCTTCCGCTGCCCCTACCCAGGTCGACGTGGTGTATCCGTGATCCGATTCGACAGCGTCTCCAAGTCCTACCCGAAGCAGAACCGTCCCGCCCTCCGCGAGGTGTCGTTGGAGATCGTGCGCGGCGAGTTCGTCTTTCTGGTGGGCTCCTCAGGTTCCGGCAAGTCGACGTTCCTGAGGCTGATACTGCGGGAGGAGCGCGCCAGTCAGGGCCGGGTGCACGTGCTCGGCAAGGACCTCGCGCGGCTCTCCAACTGGAAGGTGCCGCAGATGCGGCGTCAACTCGGCACCGTCTTCCAGGACTTCAGGCTGCTGACCAACAAGACCGTCGGCGAGAACGTCGCGTTCGCGCTGGAGGTCATCGGCAAGTCGCGCGGGCAGATCCGCAAGACGGTGCCGGAGGTGCTCGACCTGGTCGGCCTCGGGGGCAAGGGCGACCGGATGCCGGGCGAACTCTCCGGCGGTGAGCAGCAGCGCGTCGCCATCGCGCGCGCCTTCGCCAACCGGCCGATGCTGCTCATCGCGGACGAGCCGACGGGCAACCTCGACCCGCAGACCTCCGTCGGCATCATGAAGCTGCTCGACCGCATCAACCGCACCGGTACCACGGTCGTCATGGCCACGCACGACCAGCAGATCGTCGACCAGATGCGCAAGCGCGTGGTCGAGCTGGAGATGGGACGGCTCGTACGCGACCAGACGCGCGGCGTCTACGGCTACCAGCACTGAGCGCCCACCGCGCCGTGCCAGCCGGGCGCAAGCGCCCCTCCGCTCCAGCCGCACCACCTGTCTGAAAGGACGCCATGCGCGCCCAGTTCGTACTGTCGGAGATCGGCGTCGGTCTCCGCCGCAATCTCACGATGACCTTTGCGGTGATCGTCTCGGTGGCCCTCTCGCTCGCGCTCGCGGGCGGTTCGCTGCTCGCCCGCGAGCAGGTGAACACCATGAAGGGGTACTGGTACGACAAGGTCCAGGTCTCGATCTACCTCTGCAACAAGAACGACGCCTCCTCCGACCCGAACTGCGCCAAGGGCGCCGTCACCGAGCCGCAGAAGAAGAAGATCAAGAACGAGCTCGACGAGATGAACGTGGTGGACAAGGTCTACTACGAGTCGTCCGACGCCGCCTACAAGCACTACAAAAAGCAGTTCAAGGACTCGCCCCTCGCCGACTCCCTCACGCCCGACCAGATGCAGGAGTCCTACCGGGTCAAGCTCAACGACCCGACCAAGTACCAGGTCCTGCAGACGGCGTTCTCCGGAAGAGAGGGCGTGCAGGAGGTACAGGACCAGCGAAGTCTCCTGGAGAACCTCTTCAACCTCCTCAACGGCATGAACATCGCCGCGCTCTGCGTCATGGCGCTGATGCTCGTCGTTGCGCTGCTGCTGATCGTCAACACCGTGCGGGTGTCGGCGTTCAGCCGCAGGCGCGAGACGGGGATCATGAGACTCGTCGGTGCCTCCAGCTTCTACATCCAGATGCCGTTCATCCTGGAGGCCGCCATCGCGGGGCTGATCGGCGCGGGGCTCGCCTGCGTACTGCTGCTGGGCGCCAAGTACTTCCTCATCGACAGTTGGCTCGCCGAGAAGATCGTGCTGATCAACTTCATCGGCTGGGACGCGGTGATCAAGGTGTTGCCCTTCGTGGTGGCGGTCGGTGTGCTGATGCCGGCGGTCGCCGCCTTCTTCACCCTGCGCAAGTACCTGCGCGTCTGACCGCCCTCCGGCGTGCCCGACCCGCGCTGCCCCGGGGGGCGCTGTCCTAGACTCCGCACCATGTCGGGATCGTGGTGGTCCGCTCAGCGGCGTCCGGTGCTCGTCGGCGCCCGTGGCGTTGCGCTGACGTTGGTCTTCGCCGGTGCGCTCACCGCCGGCGCGGCGACGGGTTCCTGGGACGGCGGGCCGCTCCACCGGTCCGGCGCCGGCGCCGAGTTGCGCCCCGACGCGGCACTCGGCGCCGCCGACCGCGCCGAGGACGCCGCGGCCTCGGCCCACCGGGGGCGCGGCCAACTCGCCGACGACGCGGAGGAGCTCGTCAGCCGCAGCGGCGACCGCTGGGCGACCGCGTACACGGCCCGCGAGTACGAGGGCGTCCAACAGGCCCTCGACGGCACCTACATCGGCGTCGGCCTCTCCGTGGCCCGGGAGCACGGGCGGGAGTCGGCCGCCGGGTCCCGGGTCGCCGGTGTGAAGCGGGGGAGTCCGGCGGCCGAGGCCGGCGTGCGGGAGGGGGACAGGCTCCTCACCGTGGACGGCTCGGCGGTGCGGGGCGTCCCCGTCACCGACGTGGTCGCGCTCCTGCGCGGCTCGGGCGGCGAGGGCCGTGCCGCGGCGGCGCCCGGGAGCGAGGTGGGCGTGCTGCTGGAGCGCGACGGGCGCAGATGGCGGGCCGCGTTGGAGCGCACACGGCTGAGCACGCGAACAGTGACGGTCGACCGGCTCGACGACGGGACGGCCCGCGTCCGCGTCGCCGCCTTCACCCGCGGTGCCGGCGAGGAGGTGCGCGAGGCGGTCGCCGCGCAGCCCGCGGGCGCCGGCGTCCTCCTCGACCTGCGCGGCAACTCGGGCGGTCTCGTGGAGGAGGCCGTCGACGCGGCCGGCGCCTTCCTCGACGGCGGCCTCGTCGCGACGTACGACGCGGGGGACGGCCAGCGGGCGCTCTACGCGGAGCACGGCGGGGACGGCCGGCGTCCGGTCGCGGTGCTCGTCGACGGCGGGACGATGAGCGCGGGCGAGTTGCTCGCCGGGGCGCTCCAGGACCGCGGCCGCGCGGTGATCGTCGGCGGGCGCACCTTCGGCAAGGGGGCGGTCCAGATTCCGCGGCAGCTCCCCGACGGCTCCGTTGCCGAGCTCACGGTCGGTCATTACACGACACCGGGCGGGCACCGGGTGGAGGGTACGGGGATCGTGCCCGACCTTCCCGTGGAGGCGGGGGCCGTCGAGCGTGCACGCAGAGTATTGGGTGGCCTCGGTACGGGGGCGTAGTGGAACAATGGCGGGGCTATGGCGAAGAAGGCGAGCAAGAAGAAGCAGGCCAAGGACACGGCCCCGGAGCGCAAGCTCGTCGCGCAGAACAAGAAGGCGCGGCACGACTACAACATCCTCGACACCTACGAGTGCGGCCTCGTGCTCACGGGCACCGAGGTCAAGTCCCTGCGTGAGGGGCGTGCCTCGCTGGTGGACGGCTTCGCCCAGATCGACCGCGGCGAGGTCTGGCTCCACAACGTGCACATCCCCGAGTACACCCAGGGCACATGGACCAACCACGCAGCGCGACGAAAGCGGAAGCTGCTCCTCCATCGAGCGGAGATCGACAAGCTCGTGGGGAAGCTCCAGGAGACGGGGTACACGCTCGTGCCGCTCCAGCTCTACTTCCGCAAGGGACGGGCGAAGGTCGAGATCGCCCTGGCCAAGGGCAAGAAGGAGTACGACAAGCGGCAGGCGCTCCGCGAGAAGCAGGACCGCAGGGACGCGGACCGCGCGATCTCGGCGGCACGGCGCAGGCAGCGGGCCGCCGCGCTGTGACGCGGCGGGAATGCGAGGGGGCCCGGATGCGTTGAACGGGATGCGGGCCGACGGCTGAGCGTTGGCCCCGGCGCCGCACCGTCGCTTATGATGGGCGACGCAGCGTCCGAGAGGGCGCGGAGTTTCTCAACTCAACATGGGGATGATCGGTTTCGACAGCGGATGTCGAAGCAGGGGAAGCGAGCCGAGGAACGCGGCAATGATCTCGTTAACCATGTGCCGCAAAAAAATAATCGCCAACCAAAAGCGCGATTCCTTCGCCCTCGCTGCCTAAGCAGCGAGTGTGAAGTGTCAGCCCGGGTGCGTTCCCGACCCGGTTCCTGGCATCAGCTAGGGAACTCACCGCGTAGGCCCGGTCACGGGGCCTACCGGGACACCACACAGTGACTGAGCCCACGGAGACTCGTCCGCAAGAGCTCCAGGGCTGAGAAAAGCTCCCTGTGCAAGCAGGGGTTACGCGGACTGCGCTCGGAGAAGCCCTCCTTCCGCTCCGTTGGACGCGGGTTCGATTCCCGCCATCTCCACCGATCCCATGTGGGCAGGGCCCCCGTTCCGCTACGGCGGACGGGGGCCCTGCCGCGTGTCGGGGCGGCTGCGGCGCGGCGGTCAACTTCCCTACGGCCTCCCGAGGTTGACCCCGCCGCTCTGTGCCGGGCGCGTAACGGTTGCCGGACGACCGGCGCGCTCGCTCCGGACGGCGTGCTGTGATGGAGGCCATGCATGCCAAGCCCGCGCCCGACTGCCTGCCAGCGAAGCTGTACCTCCTCGCCTGCGACACGAAGCGCCGCAGACTGCGGAGCGTCAACGTGCTGGGCTACGTCCTGCGCGCCGGCATCCTCACCGAGCTCCAGCACCGCGGCTGCCTGGAGGACCAGGACGGGCGGGCCGCCCCGGTCGGGGACGTACGCACCGGGGACCCGATGCTCGACTGGGTGCTGCGGGAGCTCGTCTCCATGCGTCCGCGGAAGTGGGAGAAGCTCATCCAGCGTGACCGTACGCGCACGCTCCAAGCCGTGGAGCGGCAGTTGGAGGCCGCGGGCGTGATCGAGGTGGAGCGGCGCGACTGGCTCAGCGACCGGGTCTCGGTGCTGAAGCCCGGCATGGTGGACGAGCTGCGCTCGGAGGCGTCCCTCCCGCTCCTCGACCACTCGCGGCCCGCTCTCCAGGTGCCCCGGCAGCAGGCCGCGCTCTCCGTCATGGCGGCGGTCGGGCGGGTGCCCGGGGTCTTCACCGTGCGTCAACGGCGGCGCAACCGGAAGCGGTTGAACGAGTTGGCCGGGCACTCGGGCGAGACACCCGAAGCGCTGAAGACGGCGCTGCTCGACCGGTTCGACGAGACGGGCGAGCGGCTCGCGCCCTGGAACCGTCTCTTCAAGGCCGGGAGCGACATGGTGGGTTGAGTGGCCGGTTCGGGTCGCTGACTCCGGGCGCACGCCGCCTACCCTTCGGTAAGCGGCGCGGCCCCGGCGCTCCGCGGCGCGGAAGGGAGCCCGGAATGCCGCACGCCCCGGAGGACCCGGCGCCCGAGCCGCTCGGACCCGACTCGCTCACCTGGAAGTACTTCGGCGACTGGCGCGGGGTGCTCCTCGCTCCCTGGGCCGGAGCCATGCAGAACATGCACCCGCAGCTCGGCGCGGGCGTCGCGGAGCACTCGCGCTTCTTCGAGGAGCGCTGGCAGCGGCTCTTCCGCTCGCTCTATCCGATCGGCGGCGTCGTCTACGACGGACCGCGTGCCGCCGAGACGGCCCGCCGGGTACGCGGCTACCACCGCACCGTCCGCGGAACCGACGCGCAGGGGCGCCCGTACCACGCGCTCGATCCCGAGGTCTTCTACTGGGCGCACGCCACCTTCTTCGTCCTCACCCTCCTCGTCGCCGACCGCTTCGGCCCCGGGCTGACGCAGGCCGAGCGGCGGCAACTCTTCGACGAGCACGTGCAGTGGTGGCGGATGTACGGCATGACCACGCGCCCCGTGCCGCGTACCTGGGAAGAGTTCTGCGCCTACTGGGACCGGATGGCCGCCGACGTCCTGGAGGACAACCGCGCGACGAGGGACGTCCTCGACCTCGGTGAACTCGCCAAGCCGCCGGCGCTGCGGTTGCTTCCCGACGCGGTGTGGCGGCTGCTGCGTCCGGCCGTCGCGCGGCCGATGCTCTGGTGCACCGTCGGCCTCTTTCCGCCGGCGGTGCGGAAACGGCTCGGATATGCCTGGACGGTCCGCGACGAGGTGCGGCTGCGCAGGTTCGGGCGTCTCGTGCGTCTCGGTTGGCGTCTGGTGCCGCCGTCCCGGCGGTACCACCCGCGCGCACGCGCCGGTTGGGAGCGCGCGGCTGGGCGGCGCGCTCCCGGGGCGCCCGCCGTGGAGACTCCGCGGCGCAACCTTCCGCCGCCGGCCGAGCGGGATTCGCCCACGCACTACTCGCCGCCGGTGTGAGCGGCGCCCCGAACTGACCGTTCCGGTAGGCCCGTCGGCGGCTCGGAGCGTGCGCGCAGCCGCCATGCCTCGGAGCGTGCTCGCAGCCGCCATGCCAGGGCGGCGGCGAGGAGCGCCGCGCACCAGGGCACGGCGTACGTGTGGCCGCCGGCCGCGCGTTCGGCGGCCTGGCCGCCTGCCGCGGAGCCTGCCGCGATGCCGCCCATGAGCGCGGTGACGGCGAGCGTCATGCCCTCGTTGAGGTGTGCCGCAGGGGTGCGCTCCTGGAGGAGCGTCATGCCCGTGACCATCGTCGGCGCCGTCGCCATGCCGGCGACGAGGAGGGAGGCGCCGAGGAGGACGAGGCCGCCGCCCGCCGCCGCGGTGACGAGCGGCAGCGCCAGCAGCGTCGCCATCGCGGCCGTGCAGGGGAGGAACCGTGCGGCGGCGGTGCCCGGCCGGTCGCGGGCGCCGAACGCGAGGCCCGCGAGTGCGGAGCCGGCCGCCTGGAGGGCGAGGACGGCGCCGCCCGCCGCCGGGTGCCCCTGCGCGTCGGCGAAGGCGAGCGTCACTACTTCGAGTGAGCCGAAGACGGCACCGGCGGCGAGGAAGACGAGCAGCAGCGACGGCATGCCGGGGAGGCGCAACGGGCTTGCCGCACGCGGCGATCGGGAGCGCGCCACCGGCGGTTCAGTGCTCCGCTGCGCTGTGAAGAGCACCATGCCCACGACCAGGAGGACGACGCCGGCGACGGTGCCGGCCTCGGGGAAGAGCCCGGTGCAGAGCAGCGCGGCGAGGACGGGACCCGCGGTGAAGCAGCCCTCGTCGAGCGCCTGTTCCAGGGAGTTGGCGGAGTGGCGGGCCGAGGCGTCGTGCCGGTGGAGGTGGGCCCAGCGGGCGCGCGACATCCCACCGGTGTTGGGGGTGGTGGCCGTCGCCGCGTAGCAGGCGAAGAGCGTCCAGTCGGGGGCGCCGCGGCGCAGCGAGACGACGAGCGCGAGGGAGCCGCAGGCGGCGAGGAGCGTCGCGGGCAGGGCCACGCGGGACTGCCCGTGCCGGTCCACGAGGCGCGCGACGAGCGGGGCGACGAGCGCCGTCGCGGCGAGTCCG
This sequence comes from Streptomyces xiaopingdaonensis, assembly GCF_000262345.1. Classification (GTDB taxonomy): domain Bacteria; phylum Actinomycetota; class Actinomycetes; order Streptomycetales; family Streptomycetaceae; genus Streptomyces; species Streptomyces xiaopingdaonensis. The sequence goes on from NZ_AJTQ01000212.1 coordinate 8,101, forward strand.
GCCGCGACCACCGCTCCGGCGAGCGCGTAGGAGCCGCGCCGCTCGGCGATCATCAGGACGGCGCTGACGCTGAACATCCCCATGGGCAGACGGGCGAGCAGGTTGCCGAGGGTGAAGGCGACCGTCCCCCGGACGGTGAAGAGGCGCGCGTAGGGGCCGGTGCGGCGGGAGGCTCGGCGGTGCGGCTGGGCGATGAGGAGGGTGTGACCGCTCAGCCAGGGCAAGTGGCCGCGGACAGGCGGGGGTTGGGCCCGTCGGTAGCGGGGGCCCGGGGCGTGGAAGGGCATACGTGCACGGTCCACGGCGGCTGGGTGCGGCGTCCAACACCTGTTGCGGGGTGATTGACCGGGTTGTGTTGTTAGCCTCTGCGGATGCCTGCCGACCTGCCGCCGCGGGTGCTCCGCTGCTTCCTCGCCGTCGCCGAAGAGCTGCACTTCACCCGTGCCGCGGCTCGTATCCCCGTGGCGCAGCAGGCGTTGAGCCGGGACATCGCGCTGCTGGAGCGCCGGTTGGGCGCTGCGGTCTTCCATCGGACCACGCGGCGCGTGGAGTTGACCGCCGCGGGGGCGCGGTTGCTGCCGCTGGCACGTCGAGTCGTCGAGGCGCAGCGGGAGTTGGCGGAGGCGTTCGTTCCCGACGAGCGTCCGTACGTGGTCGACGTGGCCGCGCCCGTCTCGACCGGCCAGCAGGTGCTCGACGCGGCGCGGGAGTCGGCGCCCGGCGTGGAGTTCGTCGCGAGGTACCACAGCGGGCTGGCGCGCGCCGCCGCCGAGATGGCGGACGGTCGCCTCGACGCCTCCTTCGGCCGGTTCGCGGGGCTGGACCGCGCGTCCCGCGCCGGACTCGGGCACGTCCTGGTCCGCCACGAACGCGTCTGCGTGCTGCTCCCCGAGGACGACCCGCGGGCCCGACTGCCGGAGGTGCCGCTGCGGTCGCTGCGCGGGTCCGAGCTGTACGCGGGCGCGGGCAACCCGGAGACGGCGGAGTGGACCGACTACGCGGAGGCCCTCCTCGCCGGCACGGGGGTGGGTCTGCTGCCGCCGTTCCCGAAGATCGAGGGCGAGGCCGAGTTCGCCCGGCTCGTGCGCAAGCGGCGGTGGTCGGTGCTGGCGAGCGAGGTGTTCGTGGGCGTGCCCGGCATGGTGCTGCGGCCCCTGGTGGAGCCGTGCGCGCTCTCGCCCGTCTCGTTGGTGTACCGGCGGCGGGGGCATCCCGGGCTGGGTGCTCTGCTGGAGGCGGCCCGTGCGCTGGGGGAGCGGGACGGGTGGCGGGTGCGGTCCTTCGGGGGGTGGGTGCCGGAGGCGGATGCGCGGGTGATCGGCGGGAGTTGAGCGTGGGGGACCGGCTTGTGCGACGGTGCCGGGTGGGCGCGCCTGACGCTGTGCCTGTCCTGCGCTGCGTTGTTCCACCGGGACTTCCGAAGTGGCGGGGGCGAAGGATTACGGCGTCCTTCCCACGGCGGCCCGGGCGCCGTTCTCCGATTTGCCGCCCATGCCGCGGGGTCGGCGCGTCCGTGCCGGGCGTGCCCGTACGCTCAGCCTCGCAGGGGGTTCGCGTCTCCAAGTGGCCGCGGCGGGTGTCGGCCCCGGCACGCGAGGAGCCTGCTGCTCCCCGCGGCTGCCGCGGTGGCTCCTACCGACCCAACTCAGCGGAAAAGCTCAGGACTTGATGCCCACACCGGCCCAGACGCCGACCTCCGACGCGTCCACCATCCCGACGAGCCGCGGCTTCTGGTCGATCTCCAACTCGGTGCGCCACTCGTGACTCGGGGCGAGCCCCGGGTCGGCTATCTCGGTCCCTGCCTGATGGAAGAACCGTTCCGTTGTGGCCTTGTCCCGGAGTGCGAGCGTCATCCCGCGCGAGCGGTAGACGCGGCCGAGCTCGCGCATCGTGCCCGTGGTGGCGCCCTCGGGGTCGAAGTCCTCGGTGGCGTGCGAGAGGATCAGTGCGCTTCCCGGCGCCATGGCGTCGAGGAGGCGCTGGGTGAGGCCGTGCGGGTCGGCGTCGTCGCCGACGAAGTGGAAGAGCGCGACGACGGAGAGGCAGGCCGGGCGGCTCAAGTCCAGTGTCTTGTCGGCCTGTTCGAGGATGCGCTCCGGCTCGCGCACGTCGGCGTCGATGTAGTCGGTGCGGCCCTCGCGGGTGCCGGTGAGGAGGGCGCGCGCGTAGGTGAGGACGATGGGGTCGTTGTCGGTGTAGACGACGCGGGCGTCCGGCGCGAACCGCTGCGCGACCTGGTGGAGGTTGGGCTCGGTGGGGATGCCGGTGCCTATGTCGACGAACTGCCGGATGCCGTGCTGCTCGACGACGTACCGGACGGCGCGGTGCATGAAGGCGCGGTTCTCGCGGGCGGCGACCATCGCGTTCGGGTTGGCGCCGAGGACCTCGGCGGCGGTCTCCCGGTCGGCGGGGTAGTTGGTCTTGCCGCCGAGGTAGAAGTCGTAGAGACGAGCGGGATGGGCTCGCTTGACGCCGAGCCGGTCCTCGTCGCCGCCGTTGGTGGCCATCGTGTCCTCCGAAGACTCCTGAAACCTCTGATCGTTGAGCAGCGCGGCCGACTCTACGCGCCCAGCCGCCCGCTGCACCCGGCAATCGCGGGAAAGAGACCCTCCGGCACGGAAGGTCCCCAGCCCGCGGCCCGTCGGCGTCAACCCGGCGCCATCCGCGCGACGTTGACGCCCAGGAGGCGCGCCCGGCGCACAACTGCGCGCCGGAAGCCCGTCGTTCTCGCCGCCGGCACCGTGACCCGCACTCGTACGCACACGTCCGGCCGCCGCCGCGCCGGGCACCTGGACGGCGCCGGGCGGCCCGGCGCCCGCGGGTGCCATGATCGGCGTACGACGGCCGCCGGGCCGCGTGCCCGGCAGCCGTACCAGTGCGCGTGAGGAAGTGGGTCCGGAGTGAGCTGCGTAGTCGTCGCCAGGTACCGCACCCTGGAGAGCAGGGAACAGGAGGTGCTGGAACTCCTCGATCGGGCCGCCGCCGCCACCCGCACCGAACCCGGCAACCTCGCCTACCGTGTCCACCAGGGTGCGGAGGACCCCCGCACCGTCCTCCTCTACGAGGAGTACCGGACGGAGGCCGACCTCGCCGCCCACTGGGCGAGCGAGCACTTCCGCGACGTCGTCGCGGGACGCGTCATCCCGCTGCTGGAGAGCCGCGAGGTGGTGCGGTGCCTGCCGCGGGGGCAGTGAGCGTCGTCCGCATGGCAACTGGCCCCGGTGCAGCTTCCGTTGTGCCGGGGCGCGCCTCACGTGGTCTTACGGCGCGTGGCGCAGCAGGGCGTCGCGCGGCCCTGTCGTGAGTCGATGCGTCCGCGTGGTAGCTCCGGTCGCCGACGAGTGGAGCCGGAGACGCGGCTCCGCGAACGATGGGCTTGCCGACACCGCGAACGTCGCCACCGGATTCGGCGCGGGGCGACCTCAGGTGTCGGCTGTTGCCGCCTGCTCCCGGCCGGGACGGGCTTCCGTGGCCTCTGTACGCCTTTGCCGTGCCGACGAGTCGGGTCGTGGCGGCCACCGTTCGGCCGGCGGCGATCCCCGCGGCTCAAGTCGCCCCCCACCTCCTGATGCCGCCGGCGAGCGGAGCAGCGAGGCGCGCCCCTGCCGCCCGGGCGGCTCGCCGCCCGGGCGAAATTGCGTTGCGGGCGCCCCCGCCCCGTGCCAGGGTGCTCGCGTTCCTGTAGTCGATCGTGCGAGGCAGCAGATGCTCGACCGGAGTGTTCCCACGGCCCGGCGGCCCCCTATGGCCGCACCGCGGACGGATGCTTCGGAGTTTCTGCATGCCCACACAGATCACGGCGCTCGGCGCCACCAAGAGCTACCCGGGTAGGACCGTCCTCGACGACGTCTCCTGCTCGGTCGCCGCCGGCTGCACCGGCGTCGTCGGGGAGAACGGCTCGGGGAAGAGCACGCTGCTGCGTCTCTTCGCCGGAGTCGAGCGGCCGGACGCGGGCGAGGTCCGCGTCGAGGCGGAGGGCGGCGTCGGATACCTGCCCCAGGAAGGGGAGTTGCCGCCGCACGCCACCGTCGCGGAGGTCCTCGCCGAGGCGCTGCGCGAACTCCGCGCCGTCGAGCGCCGGATGCGGGAGCTGGAGGCGCTGATGGCCGACGGTGCGGAGCAGGTGCTCACCGAGTACGGCGAACTCCTCACCGTCTTCGAGGTGCGCGGCGGCTACGACGCGGAGGCACGCGTCGAACGCACCCTCCACGGCCTCGGGTTGGCGCGGCTGCCCCGCGACCGCCGCGCGGGCGAGCTCTCCGGCGGCGAGCAGGTGCGGCTGCGCCTCGCGGCCCTCCTCGCGGCCTCGCCCGAGGTCCTCCTCCTCGACGAGCCGACCAACCACCTCGACGACGCGGCGCTCACCTGGCTCGAGGACCACCTGCGCACGCGCCCCGGCACGACCGTCGCCGTCTCGCACGACCGCACCTTCCTCGAACGCGCCGCACACACCCTGCTGGAGGTCGACGCCGATCGACGCACCGTCCTCCGCCACGGCAACGGCTACGCCGGCTACCTCGCCGACAAGGCGGCGGCGAGGCGCCGTTGGGAGCAGGCGTACGAGCGGTGGCGCACCGAGGTACGCGCCCAGCGCGAGGCCGCGGCGACCACGGCGCGGCGGGTGGCGTACGGGCGCGGCCCGAGCGACGCCAACAAGATGGCCTACGACCGCGCGGGCGGACGCGTCCAGCAGTCGCTCGCCAGTCGGGTGCGGAACGCGGAGGAGCGCCTCCGCAGACTTCTCGCGGACCCGGTCCCCGAACCTCCCCAACCGCTGTGCTTCCGTGCCGAGTTGGCCTCGCGGCGGCTGAAAGGGCCCGTCCTCGCGGCCGACGGGGTGGCGGTGGCCGACCGTCTCACGCCGACGGACCTCGCGCTCCGTTCGGGCGAGCGGCTCCTCGTCACGGGCCCGAACGGCGCGGGCAAGAGCACCCTCCTCGCCGTCCTGGCAGGCGAACTCCGCCCGGACGGAGGCACGTTGCGCCGCCGCGGACGAGTCGGACACCTGCCGCAGGAACCAGCCGTCGGGGCGCCGGAACGGACGGTGCTGGAGGCGTTCGCACACGGACACCGCGGCCGCTCGGAAGAACACCGCCAAAGCCTCCTGAGATCGGGCCTGTTCGCACCCGAGGCGCTGGAGGCGAGGGTCGGCGAACTCTCCACGGGCCAGCGCCAGCGGCTCGCCCTCGCTCGCCTCCTCAACGAACCCGCCGAGCTGCTCCTCCTCGACGAGCCGACCAACCACCTCTCACCCGCGCTCGTGGAAGAGTTGGAGGCGGCGCTCGACACGTACGGCGGCGCGCTCGTCGTCGTCAGCCACGACCGCAGACTCCGGCGGCGCTGGCAGGGTACGGAGCTGCGGCTGCCGGCCGAGTACGGCCCTTGCCTTCGAGAGCGCTCCAACTCCTAGGCTCCGCAACGGTTTCCCCGAACAGCACGGCAGACGACCCCACCCGGGAGGAACAGTGCAGGACCTTCACGACGCCCCGCTCCCGACGCGCACCCTGTGGCCCGAAGGGCCGGAGGTCGGTGCCCTCGGCCTCGGCTGCATGGGCATGAGCTGGGGCTACGGCACCTCCGCCGACGCCGAGGACCCGGCCGAGGTGATCGCCGAAGCGCTCGGCCTCGGCGTCACCTTCCTCGACACCAGTGACGTCTACGGCCCGTTCACCAACGAGGAGTTGGTGGGGCGCGCCCTCGCCGGCCGCAGGGACGAGGTGGTGCTGGCGACGAAGGGCGGCCTCGTCGCCGACTTCGAGACGTCGGGTTCCACCCCGGTGCGTCCCGACGGCCGCCCCGAGCACCTTCGCCGAGCGGTCGACGCGTCGCTGAAGCGGCTCGGTACCGACCGCATCGACCTCTACTACCTGCACCGCCCCGATCCGGAGGTCCCCGTCGAGGAGTCGATCGGCGCCATGGCGGAGGCCGTCGAGGCGGGCAAGGTCCGTGCGCTCGGCGTCTCCGAGTTCGGCGTGGAGCAGCTCGACCGGGCGCAGGCCGTCCACCCGGTCGCGGCCGTGCAGTCGGAGCTGTCGCTCTGGACGCGGGACCACCTCGCCACCTCGCTGCCGTGGTGCGAGGCGCACGGGGCGGCCTTCGTGCCCTTCTCGCCGCTCGGACGCGGCTTCCTCACGGGCCGGTTCAGGGCCGCCGCCTTCGCCGACGACGACTACCGCACCCGCATGCCGAGGTTCCAGCAGGACAACCTCGCCGCCAACCTCGCGATAGTCGAGGGCGCCGAGGCGGTGGCCGCGCGGCACGGTGCGTCGGCCGGGCAGGTGGCGCTCGCCTGGACGCTGGCGCAGGGCGAGCACGTCGTACCGATCCCCGGCACGCGGCGCCGCTCCCGGCTGCGCGAGAACGCGGCGGCGGGACAACTCCGGCTCACCGGCGAGGACTTGGCCGCACTCGACGCCCTTCCCGCGCCGACGGGCGAGCGCTACTGAGGGCGGATGCCTTCCGAGCCGGTCTCCGCCGTGCCGAAGAGGGGAACGACGGACGGCGCCTCCGCCGCCAACTGCGCGACGGCGGCGAGGCGTTCGGCTTCACCGAGCGCCTCCCACGCCATCGCGTCGTCGAGCGCGGGCGAGATCCGGTCCCAGTTCTCGCCCCGCGCCCTGATCTCGCCGCCGCGGTGCTCCGACGCGTCGCCGTACCGCTCGTTGCGCTCCCGGACGTCCGGGGTGTCGGCGGCGTAGAGCAGGAAGAGGCCCTTGTCCGTCCGCGCGCCGTACGGGTTGCGCGCGCGGAGGTCGGCGAGGTGGTGGGCGCTGAGCCTGATCGCCTCGTTCGGCTTCTCCTCGATGTACTCGGCGAGTCGGGCGTCGCTCATACCGCTCAGCGGGGAGCCGTCCTCCGCCGTGAACGCGAGCGGGTGGCGCTCCAGCACGCGGCGGGCCGTTTCCGGCTTGAGGTGCGTGATGCCGAGCGACTTGTCCGGCTTGACGGTTCCGGCGAAGAGTCGGTTGAGCCGGCGGCCGACGAACGAGGCGGGACCGTCGGGCGAGCCGTCGACGTGCTGGTACCACTGCTGTTCCTGCCACAGCGTCGCGAGGAGCAGCTTGCGCGACGTGCCCGTCTCGCGTGCCGCCTCTGCGACGGCGGCGAGTTGGGAGGGCGTGACGTTGATGGGGTGGAGGTCCTCGTCCCTGCCGCTGAGGCGCAGGGCTATCGCGTAGGGGGTGTCCTCGGCGGGTCCGGGGGCGGCGGCCTCCGTCTCCGGACCGTCGGGAGCCGGGGCCAACTCGTCCGGGAGCGCGCGGTCTTGGCGCTGCGACGCCGAGGGGTGCGAGCAGCTCGGGACACGGGGCTGTGCGGCGGCGTCCATGTGTGGTGGCCCCCCTCCTCCGCGAACGATGTACGGCTCTCCCCGGTACGTCCCCTTCGGCGGGGGGCTCTACGCGGTTGGCGTCGGCTCGTTCCGCGGGGTGGCGCCAGTGTGGCAGACGCGCGCCGGGGGGCTCCGGGCGGCGTTGGCGCCCGTCATTCTTTCGCCGAGTGCGGCCCAACTGTGCCGCTCCGCGTGCGGAGTTCGCCCGCCGCGCCGGTCGCGACGAGCAGCAGGGTGAGTCCGACGCCTGCAAGGACGGCGGTCGACGGAGGGACCGCGCGCTGCGCGACGCCGACCACGGCGGCACTGGCCGCGTAGCCGACACCGGTCGCCGCGTACATCACCGAGTACGCCGCCGCGTGCGCACTGGGCGGCAGCGACTCGCGCAGCGCGAGGGACCGCGTCAACTGCACGCCGGACTGGAGGAGTCCGGCGGCGAGCAACGCGCCCGCGATCCACGGCAGCGACGCAGCCGTCGCGACGACGGTCACGCACCCGGTGACGCCGACCAGCAGCACCAGGCCCTGGACACGGAGCGGCCCGGGCCACGCGCCGCGCAGGCCGTAGAGCACGGCACCGACCGCCGAGGCGACCGAGAACCCGGCGAGGAGCGGACCCGCCCAGCCCACGCCGAGCGCCCGCTGCTCCAGCAGTGCGGGCAGGGCGAGTTCGGCAAGGGCGAGCAGCGACATCGACGCGGCCCCGACGACGTAGACGGGCCAGGCCCCGACCAGCATGCGCGCCAGCGAAGCGCCTCCCCGGTCGCCCGCCTCCGCGGCCCACCCGGCGGGCAGCGCCCACAGGCCCGCCGTCGCCGCGGCCATCAGCGCCCCGGAGAGCAGGAGCGGCAGGGGCGACGCGACCCCGAGCGCGAGCACCCCCGCGAGAGCGGGCGCCACCGACCAGAGCGTGTAGGTCAGGACGGACTCGACGCTCAGCGCCTTGACGACGAGGCCGTCCGGGAGCTGCGCGGCCAGCAGAGCCCGCAGCCCGCCTCCCGCCGCCGCGGGCGCGCCCCCCGCGAGCGCGGCGAGCGCTCCGAGAGGCACCGGATGCGCCCCCGGCAGCACCCCGATCGCCCCGAACGCACAGGCCCCGACGGCGAGTCCGGCCGCCAACTGCCCGCGCGCCCGCTCCGGCAGCAGCCGCGCCCCGAGCACCGCGGCCCCGACCACCTCCCCGACGACGTACGCAGCCGCGAGCCCGGCACCGACCGCGTACCCGCCCGGCCGCTCCCGCACGAGGAAGACGAGCGCGAGCGGCGCCATGGCGACGGGGAGGCGTGCGCAGGCGACGACCAGTGCCCAGGTGGTGAAGAGGCGGGTGGCCAGGTGGCGGTAGTGCATGGCGCACTCCGACGGCGTTGTGGGCGGGGCGGGCGGTGGTCGTTGCGCCCGGTGGGGCTCCGGGGGCTCGCCGGGTTCAAGTCATGGCAGGTCGACCGTAGTTGGGGCCGCCGTCCTGGCCGCATTGCCCGTACGTCCGGTGCTGTGCGGCGGCGTCCCGTCCCCGGCGGAGACGTGGCTCAGGTGCGGCGGTCGGGGCGGCGTGCGTGAGGAACCGGTGCCAGGTGGTGGGAGCGAGAGCGAGCGCCGGGGCGTCGGGGCTCTTGGAGTCGCGGACGTGGACGGTGTGGGGGCAGGCGGCGACTTCGAGACAGTCCCCGCCCTCGCTTCCGCTGTGGCTGGACTTGCGCCAGTGGTAGGCGACTTCGAGGCAGTTACCGCCCTCGTCGCTGCTGTGGCTGGACTTGAACCAGGTGAGGTGTGCATAGCTCCGTGGGAGCCGTGCTGGCTTCATACCTCTCCTCACAGGTTGTCCGGGTGGAAGGGCGGGGCGCCTTCGCTCGATGCGTTTGCGGTCGGAGTCAGGTTCTGGTGTCCGCGCTGACGTGGTGGGTGAGGTTTCTCCAAGTCGCCGGGGCGAGACTGAGAACGGGGCTGTTGGGCATTTTGGAGTCGCGCACGTGGATGGCATGGGGGCATGTGGCGACTTCGACACAGTTACCGCCCTCATCGCCGCTGTGGCTGGACTTGAACCAAGCGAGTTCCGCGGGCATGCGACGGGTCTGCGCGTTCCTCATGACTCTCCTAGCAGACGGTCCAGCAGGCTCCTGCTGTCTTCTGGATTGAGGGCCTGTGTTCGCAGCATCGCATACTTCTGGGCAAGCACACTTACCTCGCTGGGCTCCGAGACAAGAATGCTGCCCCGTTGGGTCTCCATGTACGCCAGGTGCTCGTGGTCCGTCGTCTCCAAAAGCACGAACGGACCATTGAGCCCCGCGTGCGTCTCGCGCTTGAAGGGCATGAACTGGACCGTGATCCCTGGCCGTTCGGAGTGCGTACGAAGGGTGCGGAGCTGTTGTACGTAGACGTTCCTCCCTCCTAGCCGGTCCCGCAGTACCGCCTCGGAGAGGATGAAACTGGCGGTGGGCGGCTCCTTGCGCTGAAAGATCTCCTGACGTTCCATACGTGCGGTTACTTGGTCTTCGCGGTCGTCCTCGTGCAGAGCAGGCACCTTGCTACGGAACACCGCCCGCGCATACTCCTCCGTCTGCAAGAGCCCCGGTACCACTTGGTTCTCGTACGACCCGATCGCCACCGCCTCCCGCTCCCGATCGATGAACTCCGCCGCCCACACCGGATACTTGTCCATCTCCGGAAGGTTCTCCACGGCGACCGCCAACGCCCCTTTCGTGTCGAGGAGTTCGTCCAACTGCTCCGCGAGGTCCGGCTTGAGCGGCCGCCTCCCCTGTTCGATCGACGCGAGGGTGTCGTACTCCACGCACAGGACCTCGCACAGGGATTCCTGTGTGTAACCGGCCGCTCGGCGGAAAAGGGCCACTTGGCGGCCGATGAGCCGCATGGCGGAGGCGTTCTTCTTGCGGGCGCCAGTGCGCCGGGCTCCTGGATGCATGGGACCGTACTCCCCGGGATGGCCGGTGATCGACCGGAAACCGACCCGTACAACGAATCTGTACGGGTTGCTCCACCCCCGTACTTTAGCTACGGGGTGCGACCGTTACGGCGTGATCAGTGAGATTCCGCTGCCGTTCTTCGCCGAGCGGCTCTTCCGCAGGGAGCGGCGCTCCGTGCCGGCCGCCAGGGCGTTCGCGGGAGAGGTGCTCGACGCCTGGAAGGCGCCCGAGCGCAGGCCCGAAGTGTTGCTGTGCGTAAGTGAGTTGGCGACCAACGCGGTGCTCCACGGGGTGCCGCCGGGGCGCGGATTCCGCCTCATGACGTGGCTGGAGCGCGACGGTCTCCTCCGCGTCGAGGTGCACGACAGCGGCCCCGGCCGGCCGTGCGCGGTGCGTCCCGCGGCGGGGGAGGAGTCGGGGCGCGGGCTGCTGCTCGTCGAGGCGGTGGCCGACAGGTGGGGCGTGGGGGAGCGGGACCCCGGCAAGGTCGTCTGGTGCGAACTGGCCCTGCGCTGACCGCGGTCGCTCAGACGGCGGCCACCACCGGCTCGACGAC
>NZ_AJTQ01000213.1 GCF_000262345.1 Streptomyces xiaopingdaonensis
TGTACCGCGAGGGTGGAGCTGCGGCTCCGGCCGAGGACGGCCCTTGCCTTCAAGAGCGCTCCAACTCTTGGGCTCGCAGCAGTTTTCCGGACAGGCACGGCGTACACGACCCCACCCGGGAAGGAACAGTGCAGGATCTCCCCGCCGTCCCGGACATCAAGCAGTCAAGGGCGGATGCGAGTGCTCCCAATGCAGGGTTGGTTCCTTCCCTCCGAGCCATTTCGACCGTCGGTCGTTGCTGATCTGCTTGCCGTCGATCCAGTAGGTGTGCGCATTCCGCGTAACCGCCACGCGGACAGCGGTGATGTCGGGCTCGCCTGCCTTCTGCCAGGCGGTCACCGCCTCTTCGATGGCGTCCCAGATCGCGACGGGTCCGCCCTGGCGCACCCTCCATTGGTCCCCGTCGGCAGTGAGGGCAGCGAATGCCTCCCGCTCGGTGTCGAACAGGTACACCACCTCCCGGCTATCGCTGACCGCGTGGATCAATTGAGCCCCTGGAGCGGCGAGTTGGGCAAGGAAGGCGGGCATCCAGTCGTTCAGCACATCAGGGGACAGGCGTGTCTTCCGCTCGGTGTCGGCGTACGCGGCACGGGCCGCAAGGTCCCCGGAGAGTGGGACGACCGCCTCCGCGCGGGCCGGCATGAAGGACGTACGGCCGATGATGCGCCCCTCGGCTGTCCCGTCCTTCACGGTGAGCTTGGCCAGTCCGGTTCCGTAGGACCAAGAGCTGGGACTCAGGGTGGCCAGGATGATGCCGCCCGGCTTGGTCTGCCTCACCCACGCATACGGGATGCGGCGGAGCGCGCACGTGGCAATGGTGCGGTCGTAGGGTGCCCGGCGGGGGTGGCCCAGGAGTCCGTCCCCGGCGACGGTCCACGTGGAGTATCCGGTTGCTTCCAGGGCATCGTCCGCCCGACGGGCCACCTCGGGGTCGACTTCGACGCTCGTGACGTTGTCCTCCCCCAGGCGGTGGCACAGCAGGGCCGTGGAGTAGCCGGTCCCGGTGCCGATTTCCAAGACGGTCATGCCGTCTTCCACGTCCAGGGCTTCGTTCATCCCGACCACTGTTGCGGGCATCGTGGAGGAGGAGGTGGGGAAGCCGGGCAATGGCCCCTCTGCGGTGTCGGCGGTTACGTGGTCGTCGAGTTGGGTCACCCACGTTTCGTTCCGGTAGACGAGAGCCAGCCACTCATCCTCGTTCGTGTCTGGGCAGACGGGGGTGTAGCGGAGGTGGCCGTCAGGGCCGGGAGCGTCCTTGAAGAAGAATCGCAGGAACCGTTCCCGGGGCACGTCTTCGACCGCCCTTCGCCATTCGGCGGTCTTCAGCACGCCTCCCTGTTGCAGGAGGTTCGCCAAGTCCTGGCGGAGGTTGGTGGAGTCGGGACGGGTCACGTCGGGGCTCCTTGCGCCAAGAGATCAGCGAACGCGGCAGCGATGGGTAGTCCGGTCTCGTCTTCGAGCCAACCCCATTGGCCGTTCGGATTCAGCTCCAGCCAGTGGAGGCCGTTGTCACGGGTGAGGCACAAGTCGTAGCTGCCGGAGGCTAGGCCGAAGTGGTCAAGGTGTGCAGTCAGGGCTTGTTCCACTGCGCCGGGAAGGGTCATGGGCGTGTAGGTCAAGGCGCTGTAGTCCGCGCGCCAATCCAACAGGTCGGAGTCGATACGGACGGCGAACACCTTCCCGCCGACCACGACCGCCCGCACGTCCGCGACCTTGGGGACCCGGGCCTGGAAGAGGTGCGGAACCACGGTCACGTTCTCGTCCACGTCGTCGGCGGAGACGGGCTCGGTCCACGTGGTCAGCCCCACGCCGTCGCTCCGGCGGTAGGGGGTCCAGCGAAGGGTCTTGAAGATCACCGGGGCGTGTTCGGTGATGAAGGACCGGACGGCTGCCAGGTCGTTGGAGATCAGAGTGGGCGGGATCGTCAGGCCCAGACGTCGGGCCACGGCCAGTTGAAGAGGCTTGTGTTCGGCGGCACGGTTGCTCAGGGGATGGTTGACGTAGCGGCAGTTCGGCAGCGCGTAGAGCGTTCCGCCGAGACCGTGGCGGACATGAGCCTCCGCGTACCGCGCGTCCTGGGCATCCAGATGCTCGAAGCGGGGCCAAGTGGGGCGGCGCCAGTACACGGCCCGCACCCCCTCCAAGTCGGCTGTTCTGGAGGGGGTACGGAGAGTGCCGGCGGGAGTGACCGGACCGGCGCCGAACCGGGCAGAGAGCGTAAGACGGTCGCCTGTCTCCGACAGGTCGAACCGCACGACCGGGACACCGCGCCTGTTGAGTTCAGCAATCACCATGTCGGCGGTCACGTCGTCCACTTCGGTGACGACCGCGACCGGTTCAGCGCCGCTCATCAATCCTGCTCGTCGTCCTGGTCGTGGTCGGTGTCGTTGCGGCTGTCGAGGTTGGTGGACTGCGGGCTGGTCTCGGTCCCCTTGGCGGTGCCGTGCTTACCCATCTCCACGACGCCGCCGCGCTCGTCGCGGAAGACGGCGACCTGGGTTGCCGGGTCCAGTTCGACCGTGGCGTACCCGGGCTGGTAGGTGCTCGGGTAGGGGCGCATGCGCGTGATGCCCCAGGGAATGCGGGGGCGTTCCGTGGTAGTAGTCGACATAAAGTGCCCTTCTCTTCGCGGCGCGGCGGGGTCGCCGTGCTTCTGTTGTCCATCCTTCGCGGTGGTACTACCCGGCCCTGCCGGACAGGGGCATCCTGAATGCGTCCAGGGACTCTTCGGTTGAGCCGGCCTCTTCTTCGATTCCCGGTGCGTCGGGCACTTCACGTCAGCCCCCGGCGTTGGGTGCGGTACAGACCGGCCAGGGCGCGGAGTTGGTGCGCTTCCCATGCCGGGACAGGCTTCAGCTTGGGGCGCACTCAACCAGAACCGCGGATGCCTCTTCAGGAATGCTCACGCGACACCCTCTTCAGCCCGGCTTCCACACTCCGCAGGAGTGCCCTGTCCGGCACGCAGTACGGGTACCCCCACCGGGCACGTCAAGGCGGAAGCGCATCCAAGCGTCGGGGAGGAGGCGTTTCCGCTCCCACGCCAGAGCTCGTTCGTCCGAAGTCGTCAACTGTGTTGTGGGAAACAGTTTTTGGGCACGGCTACCCATGGGAATCCCCTCTGCCGGACTGCGAGCCACGTTCCCCCATAAGCGCGCTGAGGAGTCACCGCCGCGGGCTTGCGTCGGGCGGTGGACTGGTCACAAGAGTGGGGCAGGACTCGGTACGCTGGCGAGTGTTCCAACTTCCAACCTGGAGTTTGGCACTGGCGGCATATGCATAAGCCGCTGACCGCCGAAAACAGCAACCGGCAAGGCGCGACCAGAACTGTGGTCAGGGGGAAATATGAGCGCAGCGGCCGCGGAACATGAGCAGGACCCGCGCCGCCGTTTCGCGGAAGAGTGCCGGAGCGAACGGGAGTTGTATCCGGGCAGGCCGCTGACCCAGACCGACTTGGCCAGGATCACTCGCACGTCGAAGAGCACGATTTCGCGTGTGGAGAGGTGTGACGGACCTGTCCCGGCGGCTCTTCCGGCGCTCCTGGACCAGGTGTTCAGCACGGACGGGAAGTTCAAGCGCCTCTACGAGGAAGCGGTCGCTTCCTCGTTTCCATCCCTGTACCGACGACGGATGGCGCTGGAGCGCTCTGCCGTGCTCATCCGGGAGTGGTCCCCTACCATCGTGCCCGGTCTCTTCCAGACCGCTGACTACGCGCGCTACCTCGTCAAAGGCGGTTCCCCTCTCGCAGGTGAGGACGAGGTGGCGGGGTTCGTAGACAACCGGGTCACGCGGCAAGCGATCTTCGCTGCTGAGACACCACCGGATGTGCGCTTGGTCTTGTGCGAATCAGTCCTGCGCCGTCGATTCTGTCCGTCGGACATCATGCGCACCCAACTGCAAGCCCTGTTGGACGCCGGGGAGCGACCCACGGTCCGGGTCCAGATCCTCCCGCTCGACGCTCCAGCGCATCTGTTCATCGACTGGCCGGTTACGTTGCTCACCTCATCGAGCCAAGCCGTCTCGGTCTGTGTGGAGAACTACCGGACGGCGGGCATCGTCGAGGATTCCGCTTACGTGCAGACGGCGTTGCGGACCTACGATGCACTCACCAGCGACGCACTGTCGCCCAGGGAGAGTGCGCGCCTGATCGTAAAGCAGATGGAGACTCTGTCATGAAGATGGGACCGGCCCAGTGGGTCAAGTCGAGCTACAGCAGTCCCGAGGGCGGCAACTGTCTGGAGTGGTTCCCCAGTACGGCCCAGACGACGGGTGTCGTCCCTGTGCGCGACAGCAAGGAACCGGCGGGCCCTGTCCTGTCGTTCCGGCCTGACTCGTTCGCTCAGTTTGTCGCAGGCGTCAAGGCCGAAGAGTTCCTCGGCTGACCGCGGAGCGCTTCCGGCGGCCTAGCCTCGATCGTTCATGAGTTCTCGTGAGTTGGTTGGGGGGCTCTGTGCTTGTGAGCCGCCGCTTTCTGGGATCGGGTCAGGTTGAGGGCCCGGCTGTCGTGTCGGGTGAGGCGCCGGGTTCCACTTTCTGGGGTGGCGCTGACCGCGGTCGCTCAGACGGCGGCCACCACCGGCTCGACGAC
>NZ_AJTQ01000214.1 GCF_000262345.1 Streptomyces xiaopingdaonensis
CCGTGACCCCCTGCACCGCGAGGGCGGTGCGCGGTCTGCGGAGCCACGGCCCCATCCGGTCGACGGCGAGCGCGAGCAGCGTGAACCAGGCGAGTGCGAGGACGACGACGATCCCGGCGAGGAGTGCCGTCGTCCCGCTGCGCCCGTCGGAGAACTGCGGCAGCAGGCTGACGAAGAAGACGACGGCCTTGGGGTTGAGCGCGTTGGTGAGGAACCCTTCCCGCAGCCCGCGCCCGGACGGCGCCGGGGCCTCGGCCACCGGAACTCCCGGCGACGGCGCGCGGACGGCGCCGTGGAGCGTGCGCACGCCGAGCCACAGGATGTAGAGCCCGCCGAGAAGTTGGACGGCGGGCAGCAGCCCGGGCACGGTCACCGCGAGCGCGGCAAGCCCCAGCGCGGCCACGGCGGTGTGCACGAGCAGTCCGCCCGCGACGCCGAGCGCGCTGGCGACCCCGGCACCGCGGGAGGCGAGCGCGTTGCGTACGACGACGGCGAAGTCCGCGCCCGGCATGGCGACCATGCCCGCGGCCACGGCGGTGAAGGCGAGGAGCCCGGTGTCGAGGGTCATGCCTCCAGGTTGACGTGCGCCGGTGGGGCGCACGGAGCCCGGGTGGTGCGGGGGAGCCCGCGCGACGTGAGCGCCGGTCCACTCCCGGCCGTCAACTCTCACGCCCGGCCGTACCGGTGCCGCGGGCGCCGGGAGGCCGGCTCCTTGGGTCGGCCGGGAGAGTCCGAGCCCCGGGATTCGGACGACGTCAACGGCCGGCGCCCTCCTCGCTGGTGCGCAGGCTGGAGCCGGGCCCGTACCAATCCAGGCAGACCACTGTGGCGTCGTCGATGAGATCGCCGCCGGTGGCCTCCCGGAGCGCCCTGGTCATGAGGCGGACGGCCTCGCGGGGATGCTCGTCGGCGTCGCGTTCGATCACCGCGGGGAGGTCGAAGGCGGTGGTGTTGCGCTCCGTCATCCCGTCGGTGAAGAGCACCAGCCGGTCGCCCGGTTCCAGGCCGAGTTCCTGCACCTGATAGGCGCCCTGCCAGGGAGAACCGAAGGGCTGGTCGACGTGGGGCTCGATCTCGCTCACCCGGCCGTCGCGCAGCCGCATCGGCCACGGGTGGCCGGCGTTGACCAGCAGGGCGCGCCCGCTGGTCAGATCGATACGAAGAAGCTGCCCCGTGACGGTGCCGCCTTGCCCGTTGTCGGCAACGGCCCGGTGGGCGGCGTGGGCCTGTGCGGCGAGGTCGCTCGAGGCGCGTCGAGTCTGGCGGAGCGCGCCGACGGCGAGGGTGGCGAGGAGTGCGGCGGCCTCGTCGTGGCCCATCGCGTCGGTGAGGGAGATGTGCAGGGTGTTCCAGTCGAGGCTGTAGTCGAAGGTGTCGCCCGCGACGCTCTCCGCGGGTTCGAGCCCGCCGGCGACGGTGGCCTGCCCGGCCTCGACGGTGAGAGCGTCGGGCAGGAGATTCTGCTGGATCTCGGCGGCGAGGCTGGGCGGGGAGCTGCGCCGGCCCGACTCGTAGAGATCGGTGAAGCGGCGGTTGGTGCCGACGACGTAGGCGAGGGCGTGCGCGGCCTGCGCGATCTGGCTCTCCTCCAGCGGGCTGGGCGGCCTCGGCGCTACGAGCTCCAGCGCACCGACGGCGTCTCCCCTGGTGGTCACCGGTGCGATCACGCGGCAGCCGCTGCCGTAACCCCCGGCCCGCGGGGCATCGGTGGTGCACAGCCGCTGCGTGCGCAGCACGTCGTCGTAGACGGTGCCGGGGACCGCCACGGGGTTCCGTTTCCCCGCGGCGCTGGAGGAGCGCGCCGGCAGGCGCCACAGCAGCTCGCCGCCGAGGTCGGCGATGAGGAAGCACACCTCGCCCGCCCCCATCTGCTCGGCGAGGGTTTCGGTCACCACCGTCACCGAGTCGACAGGCGGTGCCTGCTCAACTGCCGTCAGCAGCTTTTCCACGGTCATGCTCTGCTCCGTCACAGGGGCACCTCCCGGCGGCGCCCGTCGCCCACTCGCTTTTCGGGACCGTGGCGCCGGCTTCCGGGTTCCCTTCCGACCGCACCGAAACCCCGCAAACCGGTGCGGGCAACCCCGGCCGTGGCGGCGCCACGGCCGGGCAGGCGCGAGGAGGGCGCGCCCCGGCCCGGCGCGGCCGGCTCCACCC
>NZ_AJTQ01000215.1 GCF_000262345.1 Streptomyces xiaopingdaonensis
TTACGGTCGGCGCGGCGGGCTGGGACGCCCGCGCTCCCCGCAGACGACCGGAGGCAGACCATGGCCAAGATCCTTTTCGTGATGACAGGCGCCGACCACTGGACGCTCCAGGACGGCACCCTCCACCCGACCGGCTTCTGGGCGGAGGAGGCCGTCGCGCCGTACGAGGCGTTCAAGGACGCGGGCCACGAGGTCGTCGTCGCCACTCCCGGAGGGGTCGTGCCGACGGTCGACAAGGGCAGCCTCGCACCCGAGTTCAACGGCGAGGAGGACGGCGCCGCCGCGATGGCCCGCTCCCTGGAGACCTTCGACGAGCTGCGCGAGCCCGTCGAGTTGGAGGAGGTCGACCTCGACGGGTACGACGCCGTCTTCTACCCCGGCGGCCACGGCCCGATGGAGGACCTCGCCGTCGACGAGAACTCCGGCGCCCTCCTCGTCGAGGCGCTCGACCGCGGCACCCCCCTCGGCATCGTCTGCCACGCGCCCGCCGCGATGCTCGCTGCCACCCGCGAGGACGGCGGCAGCGCCTTCGCCGGCTACCGGGTCACCGGGTTCACCAACGCCGAGGAGTCGCAGGTCGGCCTCGCCGACAAGGCGGCCTGGCTCCTCCAGGACCGGCTCGTACAGGCGGGGGTGGACTTCCAGGAGGGCGAGGCGTGGGACCCGCACGTCGTCGTCGACCGGCAGCTCGTCACGGGCCAGAACCCCGCCTCGGCCGCGCCGCTCGCCGAGGAGCTCCTCAACAAGCTGGCCTGAGCGGTCCTTCGGCAACGGGACCGTGCTCGGCACCGGGACCGTGCCGGGACGGGCCGACTCCGCGTGCGGCGCGCCGCGTTCGCGTCGCCACCACGAGTGCGGCGCGCGGTGTGCCGTCCGGGCGCCTGCCGAGATCGGGGAGCGGGTGGAGACGGGGCACCAGGTCCGCCGCGTGCAGGTCGGCGAGGACCTCCCGGAGCGGGAACGTCCGGTAGTACATGACGAAGCGCGGCCGGTGGACGGCGTTCCGCAGCCGCATCGCGGTGTCGAACCCGAGCGTCGCCCAGTACGCCGCGGAACCCGGCCGCGGCGGGGCGGCGACGGGGAAGGCGAACCGCCCCCCGCCGCACAGCACTTCGCTCACCCGGCGGAAGAGCGCGGGCCGCTGCGACGGAAGGAAGTGCCCGAACGCGCCGAAGCTGACGACGAGTTGGAACGCGGGGCCGAAGGGGAGCGCGAGCGCGTCGGCCCGCACCCACTCGACCGGCCCCGCGGCCGACGCCCGGCCGGCCGCGAGCATCCCGGCGCTGCGGTCGAGCCCCACCACGCCTTCGGTGCACAGGCGTTGGAGGACGCCGACGCCCGCGCCCGTGCCGCAGCACAGGTCGAGGCCGCGCGCGTACGGGCCGAGCGGGCGCAGCGCCGCGGCCGTCGCGTCGAGGACGCGCTCGGGGGTGCGGAACGGGGTCGCGTCGAACTTCGGCGCGAGCAGGTCGTAGCCGCGCTCGACGGACGAGAGGCCCTGCACGGCGAGTTCGCGCACGGTGGGGCCGCCGGGGGAGAACATCGCCGCCAGCATAAGCCCGGCCGCCTCGGACACGGCCGCGCGAAGGCCCGCGCCGCAGGACTAGCATGGCCGCCCCGACGATCGCGGCGAGAGGGAGACATGGCGGACCAAGGCGGCATACCCGGCGGTGCCGGGCAGGGCAAGGACGCCCGCGCGCGACCCTGGCCCGCACCGCAGGACGCGCTCCCGGGGCCGTCGCCGTACACCCCGTACCCGCAGGCCGGCCCGTACGCACAGGCCGCTCCGTACCCGCAGGCCCCGCCGTCGCCGTACGGGCCGCAGTACGCCGCCAACCAGCCGCCGTACGCCCCCGGTTACGGCTGGGGCCCGCCGCCGCTGCCGAACGGGCAGGCCGTCGCGGCGATGGTCCTCGGCATCCTCGGGCTCTTCACCGTGCCGCTGGTGCTCTCGGTGATCGCGATCTGCCTCGGCGCCGTCGCGAGGACGAAGGCGGACAGGGGCGTCGCCGGCGGGCGCAGCATGGCGGTCGCCGGGTTGGTGACGGGGTGGGCCGGGCTCATCGCCTTCGCGCTGATCCTGTTCCTCGTCGCCCTCGTGGTGGGCTGAACGGCTCACTCCTCGCCGGGCATGGGCGCCGGTTCGGCCTCCCTCATGCGACGGTCCGTCCAGTACCCGTCGCCCTGGTTGTGCCGCACCTCGGAGGTGGAGGTGCTCCCGGCGGGCCCGGAGGGCTCCGACGGCGGCTCGGCCGTGTCCTGACGGAGCGCGACGACGGCGGTCACGGCGGCGACGACACCGGCGGCGAGAACGAGCTTGCGGATGCCGGAGCGCTTCACGGCGACCTCCCTGGCGGTTGCGGAGCCGTACGCGTACGGCGCTCACCCCGCCACGCTAGTGGCTGCGCGGCGGGGTGAACACCGGGGCGTGCGGGGCGGGTTCAGGTGACGGGCCCCTGTTCGTCGAACATCGCCTTGACGCTGTCGCCGAAGTAGGAGCTTCTGTTCACGCCGTTGTTGTCGATGGTGGACATCACGCCGTTGGTGTTGCCCAGCCCGGAGGATTCGTCGAACTCGCGCATCCACGGGCCGCCGCTGGAGCCGCCGCCGAAGTCGCAGCCGAGCGCGAGCTTGCCGTCGGAGTCCGAGGTGGTGCCCGTGCAGTACCACTGGAGTTCGCCGTTGTCGCGGTTGCCCGGGTAGCCGTTGATCGTGATGTCCTGCTCCCGCGAGTAGTTCCAGCTCAGCCCGTTGCCGCCGGTGCGGTTGACGAGCTTGTCGCCGTCCTGCGGCCAGGTGGTCACCATGGCGACGTCCCAGTTGAGGTCGCCGTTGTCGATCCAGCCGTTGAAGGTACGGAGCTGCTTGGCGGCGAAGGTGCCGTAGGGCCGGTCGCCGTTGCGGTACTCGGGCGCGTACGCCCAGTTCTCCATCCAGTCGCCGCCGTTGCCCTCGTGGGCGCAGTGACCGGCGGTGATCGCCATCTGCTTCGAGTCGCTGTTGAGGGCGCTCGCCGAGCAGACGTAGTCCTTGCCGTCGCTCGGCTTGGTGAAGAAGACCTTGCCGGCGACCGGGGTCTGGTCGATCTTCGTGCGCACGTCGCCCGAGGGGGCGGCCGCCGGTGTGTCCCCGGGGGTGCCCGTCGGCTGCTCGGGGGCGCCGGAGGAACGCTTGGCGCCGGTGTCCTCCGCGGTCAACGGCTGGGCGTTGCGCATGCGTTCAGGGGTCCAGTACTCCTCCACCTCCTTCGCGCTGCTGAGCGTGCCGACTCGGGCGCCGTCCGCCGTGCGGGCGGGCGACGCGGTCGTCGCACCGTCCGGCGAGGGGGCCTGTTGGGCCGAGGCGGGTGCGACCGCGGCCAGGGAGAGGAGGGCGGCAGCGGGCAGAGAGAGTAAGACGTGCCGAAAGAGGCGCACTTGTGTTCACCTTCCGAAGTTCCGGACACTCTGGACGCACGACACCGTAGGGTGACGGGGCCGTCCGCGGAAGACCGCCTGACCCCGGGCGGTGCGCGCCCCCTCGCTGCCTCGCAGCTGAGGAGGGGTGCACGGCCTCCGATGAGACGCAGGGCACATACAAGGAGTTGCCTCGTCCGGTGCAACCTTCGCCTCCCGGTAAGCGTCGGAGTATCCGGCGAGTGCCGCGGACGAAGGGGGCTGGGGAAGCGTTCCCGGTGCGTGAACGGTGCTCGGAGGCATGCGCGAGGCATGCTGACAACGCCCGTTCGGTGGGAGGGGGGCGCGCTCGGTCCGGTCGAGGACGCGGTGCGCGCACGGCAACATGCGAGAAGAGAAGACGGACATGTCCGAGGACGCGGAGGGGCGTGCTGTCTTCGTCGACAGCAGCGGCGGCAGACGAAGAGTCCTGCGGCGAATAGGCGTCGGCCTGGGGGTCGTCGCGCTCGGCTACGGGGCGATGCTCGGCCTCAGCATCGTCGGCGGCAACGCCACCGCGCCCTCCGTCCTCATACCCGGCCAGGACGACGAGTCCGACCACGGCACGGTCAAGGTCGAGCCCTCGGCGTCGAGTTCGGGAACCCCCGACGAGCAGCCCGACATCGCGGCCGAGACCGCAGGCGGTACCGGGCCCGGCGGCGACGCGGCCGGCGGCACCTCGGGCGCCGTCGGCGCCACAGGACCCGCGACCGCGCCCACCCCGCCCGCAGGCCGGCCGTCCCCCACCGACGTCCCCGCGCCCGGCGGCGGTTCGGACGCGGCAGCCGGCGGCGCAGGCGGCACCGGGCCGACCGGCCCGGACGAACCGCCGGTGACCGACCCTCCCACGGACTCTTCCGGGGACCCCGGCGACGGCGAAGAGCCGGACGACGAAAGCTCGCCTCGCACTCAGGGCGGTACGCGTTGACGGGACATCCCGACGGCAGACGGGGGCGGCACACCACCGGGGACGGCGTCCCCGACCCGGCCGACACCGGCGGCCACGACTCCCCTTCCCATGAGGCGACTTCACGCCTGCCGGGATTCCCCGCACCGGCGCCGTACGACCAGTACCCGTACGTCGAAGGCGGCGACGCGCACTCCCCGGTGTACACCGGGGCGCGGTACGCGCAACGGCGCCGTCCCGCGGCGCCGGCGGTGCCGTACGTGTCCGACACGCATGCTTCGGAGCCGAGCCGGCCGCGGGAAGAGTCGGCACCCTCCCCGCGTGCGTCCGCGCCGCAGGGCTCGCCGGGCCGGCGAGCGCCACGAGACGTACCGGCCCAGCCCGTGACCTGGGGCAGCGGCACCACACCCGCCGACGAAACCCGCCCGCTCGACCGCGTGCCACCCTCCGCACAACAGCCGGACGCTTCCCCGGCGCCGCCCCGCCGATTTCCCGACGCGACAGGTGAACAGCCCCCGCCCACGGGACCGCTTTCCCAACCCTCCGACACGGCGGGCGAATCGCCCTCGTCCACCATGCCGCTGCGCCGACTCCCCGACACGGCAGGCGGCTCGGCCCCGCGCAAGACGCTTTCCGCACCCACCGACAGCGAGCAGGCACCGCCCTCGTCCACGATTCCCCTCCGTCAACTCCCCAACGGTGCAGAGAGATCGCGCCCGCCCACCATTCCGCCGAACCAACTCCCCGACGCGGCAGGGGAATCGCCCTCCTCCACGATGCCGCTCCCTCTTCTCCCCGACACGGCAGGCGCACCGGCCCCGTACGCGCCGGAGACCCAACCGCCGCGCGTCGCAGGGGGATCGCCCTCCAATCCCCCCGCCCCACCGAGAGGAAAGACCGGCGAGGCCCACCGCCCCCAGGGCGGCAGACGGCGCCGTCCGAAGCAGGCGCGGGGCAAGCAGGTGCGGCGCAAGCGGTTGCCGTTGCGGTATCTGCTGCCCGCGCTGCTCCTCTGCACCGTCGTCGCGATGCTGCTCCTCCGCGGGTACGTGCACAGCGAGTTCCTCGCCGACCACCGCGTCCGCGAACCCGTCGCCACCGACCGCGTCCCCGACGAGGTCCTGGAGGGCGGCCCCGTTCTCGACGCGCGCGGCGAGAAGCCGGAGAGCTACCGCGTCCCCGACAGGACGATGGTCCTCACCTTCGACGACGGCCCCGACCCGGAGTGGACGCCGCAGGTCCTCGACAAGCTCGAGGAGCACGACGCGCACGGCGTCTTCTTCGTCACCGGCACGATGGCCTCGCGCTACCCGGAGCTGGTGAAGCGGATGGTGGACGAGGGCCACGAGGTGGGGCTCCACACCTTCAACCCCCCCGACCTCTCCTACCAGTCCGAGCGCCGCATCGACTGGGAGCTCT
>NZ_AJTQ01000216.1 GCF_000262345.1 Streptomyces xiaopingdaonensis
CCGACGCGCTCGACAACGCGTCCTGGCCGGTGACGCAGCACATCGCCGGGCGCGGCTACCTCACCGCGTTCATCGATGTCGACACGGAGGACTGGAAGCGCCCTGGCGTCGACGCGATCGTCGAGCGCGCGCGGCCCGAGGGGAAGAAGGGCGCCGTCGCGCTGATGCACGACTCGGGCGGCGACCGCTCCCAGACGGTCCGCGCGCTCGACCGGATGCTCCCCGAAATGGCCGCCGACGGCTACCGGTTCACCAACCTCACCGAGGCGCTCGGCGCGCCGACGGCCCACACCCGCGTCAACGGCCCCGACCTCGTCAAGGGGAAGGCGTTCGTGCTCGCCGTCGCCGTCTCGGAGCGCGCCATGGGGGTACTCACCGTCGCGCTCGCCGTTGTCGGCACCCTCGTCTTCGCACGGTTCGGGCTGATGCTGCTGCTCTCCGGGGCGCACGCGAGGCGCGTACGGAAGCGGAGCTTCCGCTGGGGGCCGCCCGTCACCGAACCCGTCACCGTGCTCGTGCCCGCGTACAACGAGCGCGAGTGCATCGAGAGCACCGTCAGATCGCTCGCGGAGAGCGACCACCCGATCGAGGTGCTCGTCGTCGACGACGGGTCGAGCGACGGCACCCCCGAGATCGTCGAGTCGCTCGGGCTGCCCCAGGTGCGCGTCGTCCGGCAGGCCAACGCGGGCAAGCCGGCGGCGCTCAACAACGGCCTGCGGCACGCCTCCTGCGACATCGTCGTGATGATGGACGGGGACACCGTCTTCGAGCCCTCCACCGTCCGCGAACTCGTCCAACCCTTCGGCGACCCGGAGGTCGGCGCCGTCGCGGGCAACGCCAAGGTCGGCAACCGGAACCGGCTCATCGGCGCCTGGCAGCACATCGAGTACGTGATGGGCTTCAACCTCGACCGCCGCATGTACGACCTGCTCCGGTGCATGCCGACGATCCCCGGCGCCGTGGGCGCCTTCCGCCGCTCCGCGCTCGCCCGCGTCGGCGGCCTCAGCGACGACACCCTCGCCGAGGACACCGACGTCACCATGGCGCTCCACAGGGACGGTTGGCGCGTCGTCT
The DNA here is from genome assembly GCF_000262345.1 of Streptomyces xiaopingdaonensis. Classification (GTDB taxonomy): domain Bacteria; phylum Actinomycetota; class Actinomycetes; order Streptomycetales; family Streptomycetaceae; genus Streptomyces; species Streptomyces xiaopingdaonensis. The sequence continues at coordinate 1,075 of NZ_AJTQ01000216.1, forward strand.
ACGCCGAGCGGGCCCGCGCCTGGACCGAAGCGCCCGAGTCCGTACAGCAGTTGTGGTCGCAGCGGTACCGCTGGAGCTACGGCACCATGCAGGCGATCTGGAAGCACCGGCGGGCCGTCGTCGAGCGGGGCGCCTCCGGGCGGTTCGGGCGCGTGGGCCTGCCGCTCGTCTCGCTCTTCATGGTCGTCGCGCCGCTGCTCGCCCCGCTCATCGACGTCTTCCTCCTCTACGGGCTCGTCTTCGGCCCGACGGGGAAGACCGTCGGCGCCTGGTTCGGCGTCCTCGCCGTCCAGGGCGTCTGCGCGGCGTACGCCTTCCGGCTCGACCGCGAGCCGATGACGCACCTGCTCTCGCTCCCGCTCCAGCAGGTGCTGTACCGGCAGTTGATGTACGTCGTACTCCTCCAGTCCTGGATCACCGCCCTCACCGGCGGCCGGCTCCGCTGGCAGAAACTCCGCCGTACCGGCGCCGTCGACGCGGCCCCGACCGCGGACCACCGAGAGAAGGCAAGCGCGTGACCACGCCCCCCGAACGTCCCCCTTTCCACGGGCAGTCGTACGGCCACGAGCCCGACGCGCCGTACACGTACGGCGGTTACGGTCGCCACGCCTACGGCGGCACCCGGACCGGCACCCCGCCCGGCAGCGGCGCATCGGGCCCCGCGCCCCAACCTCCGCACGCACCCGAAGCGTTGGGCCGGACGCACCCCCACGCAAGCGTGGCGCCGCACCAACCGCCGTACGTCCGAGCCACGTTCGCCCCCGAGCCCGACACCCCCCGACCCGCAGCCCCGCGCACCCGGGACCGCTACCTCGACCTCCTCCGCACCCTCGCGCTCCTCCGCGTCGTCGTCTACCACACTTTCGGCTGGGCGTGGCTGACGCTGATCTTCCCGTCGATGGGCGTCATGTTCGCGCTCGCCGGCTCGCTGATGGCCCGCTCCCTGAAGCGCCCCGCCGCGCAGGTGCTCCGCAGCAGGATGCGCCGGCTGCTGCTGCCGCTCTGGCTCTACGGCGTCTTCGTCCTCACCGCGCTCCACGTGCAGGGGTGGCGCCCGCCCAAGGGCGACACCGGTGAACAGGCGTGGTTCTGGCTGCGGTTGGCGTGCTGGGTGGTCCCGCTCGGCAGCCCCTCCTTCCCCTGGGAGATCGGCGACGAGGGCGGCCTGCTGGAGCAGTCCTGGGCCGTCGAGGCCGCGGGCCCGCTGTGGTACCTGCGCGCCTACCTCTGGTTCGTGCTCCTCTCCCCGCTGCTGCTGCGCGCCTTCCGGCGGCTGCCCTGGGCGACGCTCCTCGCGCCGCTCGGCCTCACCGCCGTCGTCGGCACCGGACTCGTGGAGGTCCCCGGGCAGACCGGCGAGGCCCTCACGGACTTCGCGGTCTACGGCTCCTGCTGGGTCCTCGGCTTCGCCCACCACGACCGCTTCTTCCACGCGCGCCTGCCGCGGTACGTCGTCCCCTCCGTCGCGCCGCTGCTGATGGGCGCCGGCCTCTGGTGGGCCTCGGGCCACCTCGGCCCCGACGGCTGGGACCTCAACGACATCCCGCTCGCGCAGGCGCTGTGGTCCTTCGGCTTCTGCGCCCTGCTCCTCCAGGTGAGCCCGTCCTGGGAGCGGCTGCCGGGCCCGCTCCAGCGGTTCGACGGAGCGATCACGCTCGCCAACGCGCGGGCGATGACGCTCTACCTCTGGCACGAGGCCGCGCTCCTTGCCGTCGTCCCCCTCCTCGACCTCGCCTGGGAGATCCCGCTCATCGGCGACTCGCCCACGCTCTCCGACGGGCTGGAGACGACGTACATGTTCTGGATGTTCGTCTTCGTCTGGCCGCTGATCCTCCTCGCCGTCCTCGCCTTCGGCTGGATCGAGGACCTCGCGGCGCGCCGCCGCCCCCGCCTCCTTCCGATCCGCTCCTGAGGGGCGGCGCGGCGCGCGTGCGTGCGCGTGCGCTGCGGCCTTCGTGTCGCGTACGGTTGACGGCTGCCTCAGCCAGCAGAAAGGGGCCGGCGCGTGGGAGCGCAGCACGACAGCGTTCACGAGCAGCAGGGACTCCGGGACCACGAGAGCCTCAGGGCACGGGAGATCCACGGCGAGCAGCACCACCTCGACGAGGTCTACCGCCGCCTCGAGGAGAAGATCGACGAGGCCGAGTTCCTCATGGACGACGCCGCGAAGCGCGCCCAGGTCGGCACCCCCGGAGCCCTCGCCGAACGGGACGCGCAGGTCTTCCGCGCCGGCGTCCATCTCAACCGCCTCAACAGCGAGTTCGAGGACTTCCTCTTCGGCCGCATCGACCTCCTGGAGGGCAAGGACGGCGTCCGCGGCCCCGACGGCGCCCACACCTCCGTCGAGCCCGCCGAGGGCGCGGTGCGCACGGGCGCCGACGGCACGGAGACGGCGGAGATCGCCGAGACGCTCCACATCGGCCGCCTCGGCGTCCTCGACGCCGACTACGCGCCGCTGGTGATCGACTGGCGGGCCCCGGCCGCCGCCCCCTTCTACCGCGCGACGCCCGTCGCCCCCGGCCGCGTCGTCCGCCGCCGGGTGATCCGCAGCAAGGGCCGCCGCGTCCTCGGCGTCGAGGACGACCTCCTCCGCCCCGGCCTGCGCGCCACGCTCGACGGCGAGGAGCTCGCCGTCACGGGGGACGGCGCCCTGATGGCCGCGCTCGGCCGGGCGCGCAGCCACACGATGCGCGACATCGTCTCGTCGATCCAGGCCGAGCAGGACACCGTCATCCGCGCCCCCGCCGCCTCGGTCACCGAGGTCGCGGGCGGCCCGGGGACGGGCAAGACGGCCGTCGCGCTCCACCGGGCCGCCTACCTCCTCTACCAGGACCGCCGCCGGTACGCGGGCGGCATCCTGATCGTCAGCCCCACCCCGCTCCTCGTCTCCTACACCGAGGGCGTCCTCCCTTCGCTCGGCGAGGAGGGGCAGGTGGCGATCCGCTCGCTGGGCTCACTCGCCGAGGGCGCCGAGGCCGACGCGTACGACCCGCAGCCCGTGGCGCGGGTCAAGGGCTCGGCGCGGATGGCGAAGGTGCTGCGCAAGGCGGCGCGCGGCGCCCTCGACCTCGACGAGGTGCCGCAGCGGCTGCGCGTCGTCGTGGCCGGCGGCCGGATCGAGCTCTCGGGCGAGGAGCTCCAGCAGGTGCGCAGGCAGGTCCTCGGCGGCACGGCGCCCGTCAACCTGATGCGGCCCCGCGCCCGGAAGCTCCTCCTCGACGCGCTCTGGGAGGCGTCCGGCGGCCCGCGCAGGCACCTCGACCCGGAGCTGGCGGCCGAGGCGCGGCAGGGCTTCGACGAGGAAGTCCGACTCGAGGACTCCTTCGGGGAGTTCCTCGACGCCTGGTGGCCCGAGCTGACCCCGCGCGGCGTCCTCGCGGCGATGGCCGACGCCGACCGCCTCGCCCGGTGGTCCCGCCGCGTCCTCACCCGCGAAGAGTCGGCGCTCGTCGCGGAGTCGCTGGCGCGGGCGCTCCCGCCCGGCGGCCCCGACGCGCTCTCGGCCCACGACATCGCCCTCCTCGACGAACTCCGCACCCTCCTCGGAGCCCCGGCGCGCCCCGCGAAGCGCGAGGCCGACCCCCTCGAACACCTCACGGGGCTCGAGGAGCTGACGACGTTCGCCGACCGCACGGCACCGCGCCGCGAGCGGGCGGAGCGCGCGGCGGAGGAGCGCAGCGACTACGCGCACGTCATCGTCGACGAGGCCCAGGACCTCACGCCGATGCAGTGGCGCATGGTCGGCCGCCGCGGGCGCCGGGCGACGTGGACGGTCGTCGGCGACCCGGCGCAGAGCTCCTGGTCCGACACCGAGGAGGCGGCAGCCGCGCGCGACGAGGCACTGGGCAAGCGCCACCGGAACCGCTTCGAGCTCACGGTCAACTACCGCAACCCGGCCGAGATCGCGACGGTCGCCGACCGCGTCCTCACGCTCGCGATGCCCGGCAGCGAGCCGCCCCGCGCCGTCCGCGCCACCGGCGCGGAGCCGCGGTTCGAGGCGCCGTCGGGCGACTGGGGCGAGGCGGTGCGCGCCGCGGCGCAGCGGCTCCTCGGCGAAGTCGACGGCACCGTCGGCGTCGTCGTGCCGATGTCCCGCCGGGAGGAGGCCGCGGGGTGGCTCGACGGGCTGGGGGAGCGGGTCGTCGCGCTCGGCAGCCTGGAGGCGAAGGGACTGGAGTACGACGCGACGGTCGTCGCCTCGCCCGCCGAGATCGCGGACGAGTCCCCCGCGGGCCTCCGCATCCTCTACGTCGCGCTCACCAGGGCGACGCAGCGGATCACGGTCCTCGCCGCGGAGCGCGACCTGCCGGACACCGAGGGTGTCCCCGACCTGCTCACGGAGTGAGCTCGGGGGCCGGTTCCGGGGGGCTCAAATCCGTTGCCTCGCTGGGGAATCACCGTGCCGGGGTCTTTGTTAGCCTGAGTGTGGCACCGGCCCGATCCATGCCCCCGGGCCCAACCATTGTCGCTACGAGCGACCACTTGCCGCGAGGCGAGCTGGCGGGTCGGTGTCACTCTTCTTCTTCCCGCCCGGCCGCCGCGCCGGGCTTTTCCGCGTCGGCGCGACGGTGCCC
>NZ_AJTQ01000217.1 GCF_000262345.1 Streptomyces xiaopingdaonensis
GGGCCTCCGCTTCGGCGGAGGCCCGGGCACCGGAGCACGGGTGCCGGTCAGCGCCGCTGCGGCGGCGGCCGGCGGGGCGGAACTGCCCGGTGGCCGGCGGCGGTTCAGCCGACGACGCGGACCTGCTCCGCCTGCGGGCCCTTGCGGCCCTCGGCGATCTGGAACTCGACGCGCTGCGAGTCCTCGAGGCTGCGGTAGCCCTCGCAGTTGATCGAGCTGTAGTGCACGAAGACGTCAGGCCCGCCGCCCTCCTGGGCGATGAAGCCGTAACCCTTCTCCGCGTTGAACCACTTGACGGTGCCCTGAGCCATTTTCTGGATCTCCCATGGGTGCTTCTGGC
>NZ_AJTQ01000218.1 GCF_000262345.1 Streptomyces xiaopingdaonensis
GTGTGCGGGCCGATCCTAGGACCGATCTGCCGGATTCCTACAGATTGCTACGGGTTTCGACGCAAGGAATACCGGGTTCCGCCCGACTGCTTCAATTCCGCGTAGGGGAAGATGAGTTCCGTCATACCGGCTTCGTTACCGCGTACCAGTCAGTAGGTGGGACGATCTGCCGATGTGCCCCGCCGGCGCCGAAGGATCGACGCCCACCGGCGGGCACAGCACAACGACAAGCGAAAGCAGAGGGAAGTCGGCAATGAGCTCGGCGCCAAGCGTCTCGTACTCGATGACCGTCCGTTTGGAGGTCCCGGCAGGTGGGACCGCGGTCAGCCAGATCACCACGGTCGTGGAGTCCTCGGGAGGCTCGGTCACCGGCCTCGACGTCACCGCCTCGGGCCACGAGCGGCTCCGCATCGACGTCACGATCGCGGCCAGCTCCACCTCGCACGCCGACGAGATCGTCGCCGAACTCCGCGCCATCGACGGCGTATCGCTCGGCAAGGTCTCCGACCGCACCTTCCTCATGCACCTCGGCGGCAAGATCGAGATGTCGTCGAAGCACCCCATTCGCAACCGCGACGACCTCTCCATGGTCTACACACCGGGCGTCGCGCGCGTCTGCACGCAGATCGCCGAACACCCCGAGGACGCCCGCCGCCTCACCATCAAGCGCAACTCGGTCGCCGTCGTCACCGACGGCTCCGCCGTCCTCGGTCTCGGCAACATCGGGCCGCAGGCGGCGCTCCCCGTGATGGAGGGCAAGGCGGCGCTCTTCAAGCGCTTCGCCGGCATCGACGCCTGGCCGATCTGCCTCGACACCCAGGACACCGACGCCATCGTGGAGATCGTCAAGGCGCTCGCGCCCGGCTTCGCCGGCGTGAACCTGGAGGACATCTCGGCGCCGCGCTGCTTCGAGATCGAGGCCCGTCTCCGCGAGGCCGTCGACATCCCGGTCTTCCACGACGACCAGCACGGCACCGCGATCGTCGTCCTCGGCTCGCTCCACAACGCGCTGCGCGTGGTGGGCAAGCGGATAGACCAGATCCGGGTGGTGATGTCGGGGGCCGGCGCCGCGGGCACGGCGATCCTCAAACTCCTGCTGGAGGCCGGTGTCGAGCACGCCGTCGTCACCGACATCCACGGCGTCGTCCACGGCGGGCGGAAGGACGTCGCGGAGGCGGCGCCCGACTCCCCGATGCGGTGGATCGCCGACCACACCAACCCCGAGGGCGCCACGGGCACGCTCAAGGACGCGGTCGTCGGCGCCGACGTGTTCATCGGCGTCTCGGCCCCGAACGTGCTCGACGGCGCGGACGTCGCCAAGATGGCGCCCGGCGCCGTGGTCTTCGCGCTCGCCAACCCCGACCCCGAGGTCGACCCGGCCGTGGCCCGCGAGACGGCGGCCGTCGTCGCCACGGGGCGCTCGGACTTCCCGAACCAGATCAACAACGTGCTCGTCTTCCCCGGCGTCTTCCGCGGGCTGCTCGACGCCCAGTCGCAGATCGTCGACGACAGCATGATGCTCGCCGCGGCCCGCGCCCTCGCCGACGTCGTCGGCGAGGACGAGCTCAACCCGAACTACATCATCCCGAGCGTCTTCAACGAGAAGGTCTCGGGCGCGGTCGCGGACGCGGTCCGTGAGGCCGCCCAGGCCGGGGCCGAGGCGCGCGACGGGAAGGACGCGGCGGAGGGCGGGCCGCTCGGAGCCTGAGGAGGGCGGGCCGCCGGCGGCGAGCGCGTGAGCCGGGTGCGGCCGTGCGCCCCGGCGTGCGCGGCCGTCGCGGCGGCGCGTCGCGGTTCACCGCCGCTTGTGGGCCCGCTTAGGGTGTCCCGCAGACGCAGGCCCCGGGAGGGTCACCACAGCCTGCCGCTGGCGTTCCCCGCGGTCTTCGCAGCCGGTCCACGGGCGCCGGATTGGCTTTCCCGCCGCAGGTAGGGGCAGGATGCGTCACTGGGCGAGAGGGTCTGAAAGCAGACCCGGGTCCGGGGACTGTCCGAGGGCCCTGGCAGCATCGGCTTCGATCTCACGCCTCATCGGCAAGAAGAACACGGGAGTACGAATATGAACCGCAGTGAGCTGGTGGCCGCTCTGTCCGAGCGTGCCGAGGTGACCCGCAAGGACGCCGACGCCGTTCTGGCAGCACTCGCCGACACCGTCGGCGAGGTCGTCGCCAAGGGCGACGAGAAGGTCACCATCCCCGGCTTCCTCACCTTCGAGCGCACCCACCGTGCCGCTCGTACCGCGAGGAACCCGCAGACCGGCGACCCCATCCAGATCCCGGCCGGGTACAGCGTCAAGGTCTCCGCGGGCTCCAAGCTCAAGGAAGCCGCCAAGGGCTGAGCGGCCGAGGCGGCGGGCCGCACGTCGCGCACAGCGGCGCGCAGGTCCGTCTCGGATATCGCAGCGAGGGGCGGCCACCGGGTACTCCGGTGGCCGCCCCTCGCGTTGTGCGGGGCCCGCGGGTCAGGCCCAGGCGGCGCGCAGCTCCTCCCAGCGGACGCCGCGGAGGGACGCCCGTATCCGCGTCCGCGGGCCCTCCCGCAGCCCCGGCACCGTGGGCACGCCGAGGACCCGGCAGCCGGCGGCGAGCGCGGAGGCCACGCCGGTCGGGGTGTCCTCGACGGCGAGGCAGTCGGACGGCTCCACGCCCAGCGCCTCGGTGGCGGCGAGATACGGGTCGGGGTGCGGCTTGCTGCGGGCGGTGTCGTCCGCGGTGACGGTGCAGGCGAACCGCTCGGCGCCGAGGGTGCGCAGCACCAGGTCGACGACGGACCGCCCCGATGCGGTGACGAGCGCCACCGGCGTCCCGTGTGCCGTCGCCAGCTCCAACAGCCCCAGGGCGCCCGGCTGGGCGGTCACACCCGCGGCGATCCGGAGCGCGAACGCGGCGTCGAGCCGCCTGGCCGTCTCCTCGACGGTGAGCGGCAGGTGTGCGGCCAGTTGCGGTGCCGCGGTGCCGAAGGGCAGCCCTGCGTAGTGCAGGAGCGTCTCGTCGTCGGGTGACTCCCCGTGGGCGGCCAGGAGTTCCGCGACGGAGTCGAGCCAGTGCTGCTCGGTGTCGACGAGGGTGCCGTCCATGTCGCAGAGCAGGGCGGCGGGGAAGGTGGGCATGGCGACTCGCTCTTCGGTCTCGGTGCGGGGCGTGCTCGGGCGGTAGGAGTGGCGCGGGACGGCGCTCAACCCTCGGTGCGGGTGAGCGAGTTGGCCTGAAGGGAGTTGCGGACCGTGAACGCCACCGAGCCGGGCCGGTACCGGTCGTCCGACGTCTCGACGGGGCGGCCGTCCTGGGCGGTCGTGGTGCGGCGTACCCGCAACAGCGGGCTGCCGCGGCGGAGTTCGAGGTGCCGCGCCTCCAGGGTGCCGGCGGCGAGCGCGTCGATGTGGTGTTCACCGTGGGTGAAGACGAGGCCGGTGTCCTCGTTCAGCCGGCGGGTCACGGAGACGCAGTCGGGCGGGAGTCTCTCGACGGCGGAGCCGATCCAGCCGGCGTAGACGGCCCGCTCCAGCAGCACCGGATCGCCGTCCAGGGTGCGCACCCGCAGCACCCGGAAGACCCTTGCGCCGGTGGGTACTTGGAGCCGTGCCGCGGTGTCGCCGCCGGCCGCCTCCCATGCCGACTCCAGAACCAGGCCGCCGGCGGCGTGCCCACCGGACGCCGCCCACTGGGCGAAGCTGCGCAGTTCGGTGAAGCTCTGGCTCGGAGTGGTGGTCAGCACCGTCCGCCTGGCGCCCTGGCGGGAGCCGATCATCCCTTCGGCGAGCAGCGCGGAGACGGCCTGCCGCACGGTGCCGCGCGAGGCGTCGTACGCGGCGGCGAGTTCGGCGTCCGACGGCAGGGCCGAGCCGACCGGGTAGCGGCCGTCGGCGATGGCGCTGCGCAGGTCGTCTGCGATCTGCTGGTGACGGCGGGTCATCTGGCTCCTCGGGTGCCGATGCTGGGCGACGTTCTGCTGCACGCCCCCGCCGGCCTCGGACCGGTTCGCCGATCGCTGCGGTAGGGGCTTGCTGATCCTGTCATCTGTGCGCAGCGGACGCATGCCGACATAACGTGGGTGATGCTTGTAACCGGTTTGGTGCGCGCTAAACCTCTTCGAATGTACCGCTTTGAGCTGCTGCTTTTTGACCGGGTGTCCGTTTGCTCTGGGAGTTGGGTCTGCTAGTTTCCTTCTCATCCAACTCGAACTTGTCTGTACAGGCTACCGTCAGCGGAAGCAGGAGCAGGACGTGAAGGCAGACCATAGAAGCCGTTATCTGACCGCTGCGCTCGCGGCGGTCGCACTGGCCGCCACCGCAACCGGCTGCGGATCGGCGCCGGACCAGGGCGCCGACAGCAAGGCGGCGAGCGCGCGTTCGGCCGCCGACTTCGGCGGCATGGACGAACTGGAGGCGGCGGCGAAGGAAGAGGGTGAGGTGAACGTCTACGCGCTCGCCCCGACCTGGGCCAACTACGGCGAGATGATCTCGGCCTTCGAGAAGAAGTACGGCATCAAGGTCAACAACGAGGACCCGGGCGGCACCAGCCAGGGCGCCCTCAACGCGGCCGCCAAGCGCAAGGGCCAGGACCGCGCCGTGGACGCGCTCGACCTGGGTACCTCCTTCATGCAGTCGGCGAAGGCGAAGAAGCTGCTCGCCCCCTACAAGGTGGCCGACTGGGACGGGATACCCGGCTCCCAGAAGCAGTCGGACGCCTCCTACCTCAACAACTACGGCGGCTACGTGTCGATCGGGTGCGACGCCGCAGCCGTCGCGAAGTGCCCCGAGACCTTCGCCGACCTGCTCAAGCCCGCCTACAAGAACAAGGTCGCCCTCAACGGCAACCCGAACGAGTCGAGTTCGGCCTTCTCCGCCGTCTTCGCCGCCTCCCTCGCCAACGGTGGCAGCTTCGACGACGTGGGCCCCGGACTGGAGTTCTTCAAGAAGCTCAAGCAGCGCGGCAACTACATCCCCGTCGAGTCCACCAAGGCCACCATCCAGAAGGGCGAGACCCCGATCTCGATCGACTGGGACTACCTCAACCTCGGCTACGGGGAGTCCCTCAAGCCCAAGGGCGTCGACTGGCAGGTGACCGTCCCCTCCGACGGCGAGTACGCGCAGTACTACAACCAGGGCGTCAACAAGTACGCGCCCCACCCGGCCGCCGCCCGGCTCTGGGTGGAGTTCCTGTACAGCGAGGCCGGCCAGAACATCTGGCTCAAGGGCTACTCGCGCCCCGCCCTTCTGGAGCAGATGGAGAAGGACGGCACCGCCGACAAGAAGACGGCGGCGAAGCTTCCCGAGGTGGACGGAACGCCCGAGTTCCCCACCCGGAAGCAGGAGGCCGAGGCCCAGCAGGCGATCAGCGACGGATGGGGAAGCGCGGTCAGCTAGCACCCGCCCCGGGGCTCCGCCGCCGCCCTCGCCTGCCGCCCGGTGGAGCCCCCGCCCCGAGGAGATCCCGCCATGCCTGCCTCTACCACCCCGCCAGCCACTCCGATCCTGCCGCGCGTCAACCGGCGCCTGCGGCGCATGCGTTGGCCCGCCGTCGTACCGTTCTTCGCCTTTCTCGCCGTCTGCTTCGGGATACCGGCGGGGACGCTCGCCTACCAGGCGTTCATGGTCGTCGACCCGGCGACCGGCGAGAGCAGCCCCGGCCTCGACAACGTAAGCACCGCGCTCTCCGGCGCCTACGCCACCGGGCTGCTCGGCAGCGTCCGGCTCTCGCTGCTCACCGCCGTGCTCGCCACCGTGCTCGGCGCCGTCATAGCCCAGGCGGTGGTCAACTCGCGGCGCAGCGCGCTCCGGAAGGCGATCGTCTCCGCCTCCGGCGTCTTCGCCAACTTCAGCGGCGCCCCGCTCGCGTTCGCCTTCATCGCCACCCTCGGCACCACCGGCACGGTCACCCGGCTCCTGGACCTGTCGCGCACCGGCTTCAGCCTCTACACCTTCACCGGGCTCGTCCTCGCGTACCTGTACTTCATGGTGCCGCTGATGGTGGTCACCATCCTCCCGGCCCTGGACGGAATCCGGGTGCAGTGGCGCGAGGCCGCGGCCTCCTGCGGGGCCACCCGCGGGCAGTTCTGGCGGCACGTGGGGCTGCCGGTGCTCACCCCCTCGCTGCTCGGCGGCGCCGTGCTCATGTTCGGCACGGCCTTCGCCTCGCACGCCACCGCCGCCGTGATGACGGGCAGTTCGGTACCGCTCATCACCATCCAGATCGCCAACGCGCTCTCCGGCAACGTGCTCGTCGGGCAGGAGAACCTCGCGCTCGCCATGAGCCTCAACATGGTCGTGATCGCGCTGCTGGTGATCGCTGTACAGATCCCGCTGCAACGACGGAGCAACCGATGGCTGGCCTGAAGGCCCCAGCGCCCCCCGCACCCACCGCCGGCGCCGAGCAACCCGCGCCGCCCGCCCGTCCGCGCACCGCGCGCCGACGCCGCGGCGTCGGCAGCCTCTTCGTCCTCTTCCTCGCCGCGGCGTACTTCCTCGTGCCGGTGGCCGCCTCGCTCTGGTTCACCGTCGACGACGCCGGCAACGGGATCAGCTTCGACGCGTACGCCAAGGGCCTCACCGACGACGGCCTCATCACCAGCCTGCTCACCTCCGTACTGCTGGGCCTGGCCACGGTGGCGCTCGGACTGCTGCTGATGGTGCCGACGTTGGTCGTGGTGGTGCTGCGGCTGCCGCGGCTGCGCCGGGTGGTGGAGGTGCTGTGCATGGTGCCGCTCATCGTGCCGCCGATCGCGCTGGTCGCCGGGGTGAGCACCGTCCTCTCCTGGGAGCAGGAGCTCGCCTCGACGCCCTTCTACCGCACCTTCCAACTCCTCCAGAACAGGGACTTTCCGCTCGTTCTGGTGCTGATCTACACCGTGATGTCGCTGCCGTTCCTCTACCGCTCGCTCGACGCCGGACTCCGCGCCGTCGACCTGCGGACGCTGGTGGAGGCCTCGCGGAGCCTCGGCGCCTCCCGGACCGCGACGATCTGCCGGGTCGTCGTGCCCAACCTGCGCTCCTCGGTCGTCAGCGGGGCCGTGCTGAGCCTTGCGATGGTGCTGGGCGAGTACACGGTGGCGACCGTGCTCGGCTTCGAGCCGTTCGCCGTCTGGATGGTGCAAGTCGGCGAGTACGAGGCCCAACTCTCCGTCGCCGCAGCCATGCTCAGCCTGCTTCTCACCTGGGGCCTGCTGCTTCTGCTCACCAACATCGCCGGGGGACGAGCCCGCAACCGGAGGACCACCGCATGACCAGCAACGCCCCCATCGCCAAGCGCCGGACCGCACCGGACGCCACCGGTGTACCCGTGACCCTGCGCGGGGTGCGCCGCGCCTTCGGGCGCACCACCGCACTCGACGGCCTCGACCTGGACTTCGCGCCCGGCGAGCTCGTCGCGCTGCTCGGCCCCTCGGGATGCGGCAAGACCACCGCCCTGCGCATCCTCGCGGGCTTCGAAACCGCGGACGAGGGCGAGGTGCTGATGGACGGCGAGGACGTCGCGGACGTTCCGGCCAACCGGCGGGACATCGGGATGGTCTTCCAGTCCTACAGCCTCTTCCCGAACATGACGGCGGCCGAGAACGTCGGCTACGGGATGCGGGTGCGCGGAGCGGGCAGGCGTGAGCGACGCGAGCGTGCCGCCGAACTCCTCGCGCTCGTCGGCCTCCCCGGACGCGAGGGCCACTACCCGCACCAGCTCTCCGGCGGCCAGCAGCAGCGCGTGGCGCTGGCCCGCGCGCTCGCCGTACGGCCCCGAGTGCTCCTCTTCGACGAGCCGCTCTCGGCGCTCGACGCCAAGGTCCGGCTCCAGCTTCGCGAGGAGATCCGGCGCATCCAGCTCGAGTCCGGGATCACCACCGTCTTCGTCACCCACGACCAGGAGGAGGCGCTCTCGCTCGCCGACCGGGTCGCGGTGATGCGGGACGGGCGGCTCGAACAGTGTGCGCCGCCCGCCGAGTTGTACGCGCGCCCGGCGACGCCGTTCGTCGCCGAGTTCGTCGGGACGATGAACCGGATACCCGGCACCGTGCGCGGCGGCGGCGAGGTGGAGGCGCTGGGGCGCCGGCTGCCGGTGCACGGGTCGGCGCCTGCCGAGGGCACCGAGGTGGACGTACTGCTGCGGCCGGAGGAGATCGCCGTACGGGCGGCCGCGGACGGTACCGCGACCGTGCAGGTCGCCACCTTCCTCGGTGGCCTCACCCGGCTCGGCCTGCGGACCGAAGCCGGTCTCGAGGTGAAGGCCGATCTGCCCAGCAGGGAGGCGGCGGCCCTGGCGCCCGGAGCCCGGTGCACGCTCGTCCCGCACGACGGCGCGGTGCTGGTCGCCGATCGGTCCGCCGCCGGGTGACCCGCCGGCGGTTCAGGGGCGTTCGACCTTCGCGCCCAGCTCGACGAGCTTCTCCTGGAAGTTCTCGTAGCCGCGGTTGATGAGTTCGATGCCGTGGACCCGGGAGGTCCCCTCGGCCGCGAGCGCGGCGATGAGGTAGGAGAAGCCGCCGCGGAGGTCGGGGATGACGAGGTCGGAGCCCTGGAGGCGGGTGGGCCCCGAAACCACGGCGGAGTGGAGGAAGTTGCGCTGGCCGAAGCGGCAGGGCATCCCGCCCAGGCACTCGCGGTAGAGCTGGATGTGCGCGCCCATCTGGTTGAGCGCCGAGGTGAAGCCGAGCCGGGACTCGTAAACGGTCTCGTGGACGATGGAGAGCCCGGACGCCTGCGTGAGGGCGACGACGAGCGGCTGCTGCCAGTCGGTCTGGAAGCCGGGGTGCACGTCGGTCTCGAGGGCGATGGCGTTGAGCGGGCCGCCCGGGTGCCAGAAGCGGATGCCCTCGTCGTCGATCCGGAAGGCGCCGCCGACTTTCCGGTAGGTGTTGAGGAAGGTCATCATTGACTGCTGCTGGGCGCCGTGCACGTAGACGCTTCCCTCGGTGGCGAGCGCGGCGCTCGCCCAGGAGGCGGCCTCCAGGCGGTCGGGGAGGGCGCGGTGGGTGTAGCCGTCGAGGCGGTCGACGCCGGTGACGCGGATGGTGCGGTCGGTGTCCATCGAGATGATGGCGCCCATCTTCTGCAGGACGCAGATGAGGTCCTCGATCTCGGGCTCTACCGCCGCGTTGGAGAGCACCGTGACGCCCTCGGCGAGCACCGCCGTCAGCAGGACCTGCTCGGTGGAGCCGACCGACGGGTACGGCAGCTCGATCTTGGTGCCGCGCAGGCGCTGCGGCGCCTCGAGGTACTGGCCGTCGGCGCGCTTCTCGATCGTCGCGCCGAACTGGCGGAGGACGTCGAAGTGGAAGTCGACGGGGCGCCCGCCGATGTCGCAGCCGCCGAGCCCGGGGATGAAGGCGTGGCCGAGGCGGTGGAGGAGCGGCCCGCAGAAGAGGATCGGGATGCGGGACGAACCGGCGTGCGCGTCGATGTCGGCGACGTTCGCCGACTCGACGTGCGACGGGTCGAGGACGAGTTCGCCCGGCTCCTCGCCGGAGAGCACGGTGACGCCGTGGAGCTGGAGAAGGCCGCGGACGACGCGGACGTCCCTGATGTCGGGGACGTTGCGCAGCCGGCTCGGCCCGCTGCCGAGCAGCGCTGCGACCATCGCCTTCGGCACGAGGTTCTTCGCGCCTCGGACACGGATCTCGCCCTCCAGCGGCGCACCGCCGTGGACGAGCAGGACATCGGCAGGGCTGGTCATGGATCTCCGCGTTCCTGTGGCTGGTTGGGCTGTGGCGGGCTGGCTCGGCGCTTCTTCGGGGCTGCTCGGCGGTTCTCGGCTCGGGCGGGCGGCCGGTGACGCCGTGCACCGGGGCGGGCCCGAGCCAAAACGTCATCGTAATCCGGTTGATGCCGCGCTGCGTACGCCCGTGCGGTAGGGGGAAGGCGGCGAGGGGTCGTCAACACTCGCCGTGTGCACGGGTTCACGTACGGCTTCCGGGTCGCGAGTTGTTCGCCCCGATCCGGCGGTTGCCTCCCGCGGGGCGCCCGGGTGCGGGATCATTGGCCCATGACCGAGGCGTCCTCGCTCACCGGCCGGCTCCTCGTGGCCACGCCGGCGCTCGCCGACCCGAACTTCGACCGGGCCGTCGTCCTCCTCCTCGACCACGACGAGGAGGGCTCGCTCGGCGTGGTCCTCAACCGGCCGACCCCCGTCGACGTCGGCGAGATCCTCCGGCCGTGGGCCGCGCTCGCGGGGGAACCCGGCGTCGTCTTCCACGGCGGCCCCGTCTCGCTCGACGCCGCGTTGGGGGTGGCCGTCGTGCCCTTCGGTGGCCGGGAGCGGAGCGCGGAGCCGGCGGACGCCGGTGCGGCGGGCGGCGAGGAGGCCGCCGACGGGGTCGCGGGCGACGGACCGCTGGGGTGGCGGCGGGTGCACGGGGCGATCGGCCTCGTGGACCTGGAGGCGCCGCCCGAGCTGCTCGCCGCCGAGCTGGGCTCGTTGCGGATCTTCGCGGGGTACGCCGGCTGGGGTCCTGGCCAGTTGGAGAACGAACTCGGCGACGGCGCCTGGTACGTCGTCGACTCGGAGCCGGGGGACGTCTCCTCGCCCGCGCCCGAGGGGCTGTGGCGCTCGGTGCTGCGGCGGCAGCGGGACGAGCTGGCGATGGTCGCCACGTATCCGGACGATCCCTCGCTCAACTGACGTTCGGGCGTGGACCGGTCGGCCGCGCCGGCGTGACGTGTCACACGCGGGTGTGGTCGATCGCGTCGCGGCGGGGCCGTCCGCGTGTGCTCCACGGCTGCTCGTGCCTTGAGTACCCTTGGACCGCATGAGCACTTTTGAGTCTGAACCCGAGCGCGGGACGGGCACCGGCACTCTCGTCGAGCCGACCCCGCAGACCTCGCACGGAGACGGCGACCACGAGCGGTTCGCCCACTATGTCCAGAAGGACAAGATCATGTCGAGCGCGATGGAGGGCACCCCCGTCGTCGCGCTCTGCGGAAAGGTCTGGGTGCCGGGCCGCGACCCGAAGAAGTACCCGGTCTGTCCGATGTGCAAGGAGATCTACGAGACGATGGGCGCCAACGGCGGCAAGGGCGACAAGGGCGGCAAGGGCGACGGCAAGAAATAGCGGGGTGCTCCGCGCTCGGCGGAGGCCCGTCCCTTGAGGCCGGTTCGCAAAGGCTCGGCGGTGCGCCGCGCTCCCTCTGTGCGAGGGATGCGCGGCGCACCGTTTTTTGTGCCCGACGGGGTGTCGGCGTGCGAACTCCCGTGCATGCGTGTGGAGTTCGGAAGATTCACGGATTGGTCGAGACCTCTTGTGGGGGTCGGCTCCTCGCCCTAGCCTCCTGCGGAAGTTGTGCGGTGCGAAACACGCATTGCACCCTCTGCAATGCCTGGGCTTGGGGGTCTCGCCGTGAAGGTGTCCGCGCGAATTGCCGCATGTGCGGCGGCGGTTGGTATGGCAGGCGTGGCGGTCGCGGGATGCGCGCCGTCCACCTCGACGGAGGGCTCGGGGAAGGACGAGAAGACCGGGACGGTACGTGTCTGGCTCTTCAAGGAAGTCGGCAACGCGCCGAAGCAGCGGGTCGTCGACGGCGTCGTCGAGCGCTTCGAGAAGAAGCACGAGGGCGTCACGGTGGACGTGCGGTACATCCCGATCGACTCCAGGGCCGAGCGGATCAAGGGCGCCTTCAACGACCGCGGTTCGGCCCCCGACGTCATCGAGTACGGCAACACCGACACCGCCGGCTACGTCGCCGACGGCGGACTCGCCGACGTCAGCGAGGAGTTCGAGAGCTGGTCGGCCGCGGACGACATCGACGCCACGGCGAAGAAGTCCGTCACGTACGACGGCAAGACCTACGGCGCGCCGCTCTTCGTCGGCGTCAGGGCGCTGTACTACCGCACCGACGTCTTCGAGGAGCTCGGCCTGAAGCCCCCGAAGACCCTCGACCGACTCACCGAGACGGCGCGGCAGATCCGCAAGGAGCGCCCGAAGCTCTACGGCCTCGCCGTCGGCGGCGCCTACACCTACGGCGCCATGCCGTTCGTCTGGGCCAAGGGCGGCGACCTCGCCGACGAGCGCGGCGGCGAGTACGCGGCGGCGCTCGACAGCCCCGAGGCGAAGAAGGGCATCAAGGCGTACACGGACCTGCTCGACGACAGCAACTGCCCGCCCGAGCGCTGCTCCCAGTGGGGCGGCAACGAGACGGTCGAGGCGTTCGCGGGCGGGCGCGCCGGCATGGCGATCGCGGGCGACTTCAACCGGCAGGCGATGGAGGACGGTGAGGTGAAGGGCGACTACGGGGTCGTTCCCCTGCCTGGCGAGAAGAGCGGCGAGATCGCGCCGGCCTTCGCGGGCGGCAACAACGTCGGTGTCCTGAAGTCGAGTTCCCACCGGACGCTCGCCGTCGAGCTGATGAAGGAGCTGGCGGGGAAGCGGGCGCAGGCGGAGCTCTTCGACGCCATGGGCTTCCTGCCGACGTTCACCGACACGCGGCGCGAGGTGGCGGAGCGCGAGCCGTTCGTGAAGCCGTTCGTCGAAACCCTCGACGCGGGCACCGAGTTCGTGCCCGTCAGCCCCGCCTGGGGCGAGATCGACGCCTCGCTCGTCCTCCCCGGGATGTTCCAGGAGATCGCGGGCGGCAAGAAGGACGTCGACGCCGCCGCGGAGGACGCGACGGAGAAGATGGACAAGGTCTTCGCGGAGTGAGCCTCCTCGCCGCCCCGCCGGGCAACGGCGCGGGCGGCGGCGGGCGCACCCGTCGCCGCGCACGCCCCGCCTCGCTCCAGGGCCACCGCTGGACGCCCTGGCTCTACCTCGCGCCCGCGCTTCTCGTCCTCGCCGGGCTCCTCGCCTACCCCATCTACCAATTGGGGCTCCTCTCGCTCCTGGAGTACACCCAGGCGCAGGTGAGCGGCGGCGAACCGGCGAGCTTCCAGGGCCTCGGCAACTACGCCGAGCTCTTCTCCGACCCGCAGTTCTGGGACGTCCTGCTGGCGACCGTCGTCTTCGCCGCGGCCTGCGTTTTCGGGACGATGGCGGTCGGCTGCGCGCTCGCCGTCCTGCTGACGCGCATCCGCGCCGTGCCGCGGCTGCTCCTCATGCTCGCCGCGATGGGGGCCTGGGCGACGCCCGCGATGACCGGGTCCACGGTCTGGGTCTTCCTCTTCGACCCCGACTTCGGGCCCGTCAACCGGGTGTTGGGGCTCGGCGACCACTCCTGGACGTACGGCCGGATGTCGGCCTTCGCGCTCGTCCTCATGGAGGTCGTCTGGTGTTCCTTCCCGCTGGTGATGACGACCGTCTACGCCGGGATACGCGCGATCCCCGCGGAGGTGCTGGAGGCGGCCGAGCTCGACGGGGCCTCGCTCTGGCGGACCTGGCGGAGCGTGCTGGCGCCGATGCTGCGGCCGATCCTCGTCGTGGTGGTGATCCAGTCGATCATCTGGGACTTCAAGATCTTCACGCAGATCTACGTGATGACGGGCGGGGGAGGCGACGCGGGGCAGAACCTGGTGCTCAACGTCTACGCCTACCAGAAGGCGTTCTCCTCCTCGCAGTACAGCCTCGGCTCGGCGATCGGCGTCGTGATGCTGCTGATCCTGCTCGCCGTGGTCCTCGTCTACCTGCGGCTGCTGCGACGCGGAGGTGAGGAGCTGTGACGGCGGTGCCGAGCGAGCGCGTACGGAGGAGGCGAAGGGTGCGCAAGCCGCGGCGCGCGCTCGCCGAGGCGGCCGCCGTCGCCGTCGCGGTGCTGGTGGCGTTCCCGCTCTACTGGATGGTGCTCTCGGCGTTCAAGCCGGCCGGCGAGATCCGCTCCGACCGGCCGCTGCCCTGGACGCTGGAGCCCACCCTCGACTCGTTCCGGCGCGTCTTCGAACAGCAGGACTTCGGGCGGTACTTCCTCAACAGCCTCGCCGTCGCGGGGACCGTCGTGCTCGTCTCGGCGGTGATCGCCTTCCTCGCGGCCGTCGCCGTCGTCCGGTTCCGGTTCCGGCTGCGGACGTCGGTGCTCGTGATGTTCCTCGTCGCGCAGATGGTGCCGATCGAGGCGCTGACGATCCCGATGTTCTTCCTCATGCGCGACCTCGGAGTGCTCAACTCACTCTTCTCGCTGATCATCCCGCACCTCGCCTTCTCGCTCCCCTTCGCCGTCTGGATGCTGCGCGGGTTCGTCAAGGCGGTGCCCGAGGCGCTGGAGGAGCAGGCGTTCATCGACGGGGCGAGCCGCGCGAGGTTCCTCTGGCAGATCCTCTTCCCGCTGGTACTGCCCGGCCTCGTCGCCACCTCGGTCTTCTCCTTCATCTCCACCTGGAACGACTTCCTCTTCGCGAAGTCCTTCATCATCAGCGCCACCGAGAACTCGACGCTGCCGATGGCGCTCCTCGTCTTCTTCGACGACGAGACCCCCGACTGGGGCGGCGTGATGGCCGGTTCGACGGTGATGACGCTGCCGGTGCTGCTCTTCTTCGTGCTCGTGCACCGGCGCCTCGTCTCCGGGTTGGGAGGCGCCGTGAAGTGAGGATCGCGTGAGAAAGGGGCGCCGGGCGCGGGGGAGTCGTGTGGAAACCCGTGGCGTACGTCCGCGGGTCCGCCCGCCCGAGACGCCCCGTTCCTCCGCAACTCCCCGCCCCAGACCGCACATCCGCCATCCGATGCGAAAGGCAGTACCCCCATGGGCGATCCGACCGGCCTGATACCCGCCCCGCTCTCCGTCCGCACCGAGTCCGGGCACTTCCCGCTCACCCCCGAGACCCCGCTCCACGCCGGCCCGGGCGCCGAGCGCGCAGCCCGCCGCCTCCGCGCCGAGCTGAGCCCGCCCACCGGCCTTCCGCTGCCGCACGCCCCCGAGCCGGTCGACGGCGCGCTCTGCCTCCTTCTCGACCCCGGGCTGCACCAACGTCTGGGCGAAGAGGGGTACTTGCTCGACGTCACCCCCGAGCGCGCCACCCTCACCGCCGCCGCCGAGCCGGGCCTCCACTGGGCCGTACAGACCCTCCGCCAGCTCCTCGGCCCCGCCGCCTACCGCCGCGCACCGCTCCCCGGCGGACCGGACTGGTCGCTCCCCGCGCTTCACCTCGCCGACGCGCCCCGCTTCCGCTGGCGCGGCCTGATGCTCGACGTGGCCCGGCACTTCATGCCGAAGGACGGAGTCCTGCGCATCCTCGACCTCCTCGCGGCGCACAAGCTCAACGTCCTCCACTTCCACCTCACCGACGACCAGGGCTGGCGGATCGAGGTCCGCGGCAAGCCCCGCCTCACCGAGGTGGCCTCCTGGCGCGAGCGCAGCCGCCTCGGCCACCGTGCCTCCCCGCTCTGGGACCCGCGTCCGCACGGGGGCTACTACACGCAGGAGGACCTGCGCGAGATCGTCGCGTACGCGGCTGAGCGGCAGATCACCGTCGTGCCCGAGATCGACGTCCCCGGCCACTCGCAGGCCGCGATAGCCGCCTACCCGGAGCTCGGCAACCGCGACGCGGGCGTCGACACCGCGGAGTTGGGCGTCTGGACGGACTGGGGGATCAGCAAGCACCTCCTCGCGCCCTCCGAGGAGGTGCTGCGGTTCTACGAGGAGGTGCTGGAGGAGGTGCTGGAGATCTTCCCCTCGCCCTACGTCCACCTCGGCGGCGACGAGTGCCCCAAGGACGAGTGGCGCGCCTCCCCTTCGGCGCAGGCGCGCCTCGCCGAGCTGGGCCTCCCCGACGAGAACGCCCTCCAGGCGTGGATGCTCCGGCACTTCGGGGAGTGGCTCGCCGCCAGGGGCCGCCGGCTCGTCGGCTGGGACGAGATCCTCCAGGGCGAAGGCGAGGACGCCGACCCGCGCACGGCGGCGGGCGCCGTCGTCCCCGACGCCCGACCGTCCTCCGCCGCGCCGCTCCGCGCGGACGGGCCGAGCGGGGAGGCCTACGCACCCGTCCTCGCGGACCTGCCCGACGGCGCGGCCGTCTCCTCCTGGCGCGGGTACGCGGGCGGCGTCGCGGCCGCGCGCGGGGGGCACGACGTCGTCATCTGCCCCGAGCAGCAGGTCTACTTCGACCACCGGCAGGACGCGGGCGAGGACGAGCCGGTGCCGATCGGGTACGTGCGCACCCTCGCCGACGTGTACCGGTTCGAGCCCGTGCCCCCGGAGTTGGCGGGGACGGAGCTCGCGGAGCGGGTGCTGGGGACGCAGGCCACCATGTGGGCCGAGTGCACCGAGACGCCGCAGCGCGTCGACTACCAGCTCTTCCCGCGGCTCGTCGCGCTGGCGGAGGTCGCGTGGTCGCAGCTTCCGGCGCCGGCGCAGCGCGACGTCGAGGGGTTCGAGCGCCGCATGGAGCGCGCGCACTACCCGCGGCTCGACGCGATGGGCGTGAACTACCGCCCGCCGTCCGGGCCTTACCCCTGGCAGCGTCGTCCCGGCGTGCTCGGACGCCCGATCGACGGAGCACCCCCGATCGTGTGAGCGCCGCCCGTGCGTGCGCATCGCGGCGGCGCCCCGCGGTGCGCACGCGCTCGGCCGCGCGTACGAAGCCCCGGCCCCCGTCGGCCGGTTCGCCGCCGTCGCCGCCTTCCCCGAGGGCGCTTCACGGGCGATAGCGGCTCTCTCTTCCCAATCGGCCCTCTTCGGGACACAATCGCCCGTCCCGGACCCTCGTGTGGACAGCCCGCCGGGATATGCCAGAGTTGCCACCGCCGGGCCGTGAGCACGTACCGTACGGTCAGTGCGGCCGGGGAGGTCGGGGAGCCCCGGCCGGCCCCGAGCGGTCCGGGGATGGCCGGGGAAGACCGGGGAAGGGGCGCTGGATTGAGCACGCACGTACGGCATCCGCTGCACGGCGAGCAGGCTGTGCCGTCTGTCATGCTGCCCACCACGCTCGACGAGGCCGTCTCGGCGCTCACCGCCGTCCCCGCGGCCGTGCCCGTGGCCGGAGGCACCGACCTCATGGCCGACGTCAACGCGGGCCAACTCCGCCCCGCCGCCCTCGTCGGCCTCGGCCGCGTCGGCGGCATCCGCGGCTGGGAGTACCAGGACGGGCACGCGGTGCTCGGCGCGGGACTCACCCACGCGCGCATGTGCCGCCCCGACTTCGCGGCCCTCATCCCCGGGCTCGCCGCCGCTGCCCGCGTCGCGGGCCCGCCGCAGGTGCGGAACGCGGGCACGCTCGGCGGCAACGTCGTCACCGGCGCACCGACGGGCGACGCGCTGCCGGTCCTCGCCGCGCTGGAGGCGGCGCTCTCCATCGCGGGCCCCGGGGGCGCGCATCGCGAGGTGCCGGTGAGTCACCTCCTCGCCGGCGTCGAGATGTTGCAGCCGGGCGAACTCGTGGGCCACGTAAGGGTTCCGCTGCTGCACGCGCCGCAGACCTTCCTCAAGGCGACGGGGCGGACGGGCCCCGGCCGCGCGCTCGCCTCGGTCGCCGTCGTGCTCGACCCGGTGCGCCGCGGGGTGCGGTGCGCGGTGGGCGCCGTCGCGCCGATGCCGCTGCGCCCGCTGGAAGCGGAGCGCTGGATCGCCTCGCTCATCGACTGGGAGGGCGGACGCGGCCTCCCCGAGGGCGCGTTGACGGCGTTCGGGGAGTACGTCGCCATGGCGTGCATCCCCGACCCGCCTGCCGAGGAGGCCGGGGGCGAGCCCCCCGTACTTCCGCCCGCGGCGCTGCACTTGCGGCGTACGGTGGCCACACTGTCCCGTCGGGGACTCGGGAGAGCACTCGCATGAGCAACGAGAACGACCACGACAGCACAGGTGCGGGCGGCGAGGCGGAGCACGGCGGATGGCAGGCCCCGCCTCCGCCGCACACCCCGTACGAGCAGCAGACGCCCCCGAGTTGGGGCCCCGGCGAGGACTCGGACGCGACGGCCTTCGTGCAACTCCCTCCCGACCTGGGCGCCTACCAGGCCGGCCCGTCCGCGTCGGCCGGCGGCCCCGGCACCCCCCTCGCCGCGCCCGGCACCGGCACCGGCGGATACACGCCGCCCACGATCGACCCCGCGGGCCCGATGACGCCGGCCGCCTCCACCGACCCGTCGGCGACGGGGCAGTGGGTACTGCCGTACGCGGCCGAGGCGCCGGGCGGCGAGGCCGAGGCGCGCCCGCACCCGTACGGCGGCCACGGTGGCGCGGCCGAGGCGCCGCCGCACCCCGGCGCGTACGCGGGCGGGCCCGAGCAGGGCGCCGGGTACGGGGCGTACGCCGCCCAACCCCCCGGCGTCGAGGACCGGTTCGGCGGTACGCCGGTCGGTCCCGGCGCGCCGCCCGTGCAGGCGCAGCAGTGGCACGACGCCTCGGGCGCGGCCGCGTACCCGGAGGCCGAGCCGGATTCCGCCTCCGGGCCCGGGGGGCCCTCGGGCCAGGGCGCGGCGGCGG
This sequence comes from Streptomyces xiaopingdaonensis, assembly GCF_000262345.1. Taxonomy (GTDB): domain Bacteria; phylum Actinomycetota; class Actinomycetes; order Streptomycetales; family Streptomycetaceae; genus Streptomyces; species Streptomyces xiaopingdaonensis. Next base: position 18,257 of record NZ_AJTQ01000218.1, read on the forward strand.
CGCTCGCGGGGTCGCACGAGGCCCGCAGCCGGCGCCCGTTGGGCGCGGGCGGTGGCGCGGCCGAGGAGGACGAGGCCCGCGCGGAGGGCGGTTCGCCCGGCGTGCAGCCCGGTGGCGCACCGCAGGGGCCGGGCGCGTACGGGGCTGGTGCGCCCAACGTGCCTGCTGGACCCGCCGGTTGGCCTTCGCGGCCGGTGCCGGACGGAAGCGGAGCGCCGTCGTCGGGCGAGGTCGGCGTCCCGGCCGACGGGGGCGCGGCCGCCTCCGGGCAGGCCGGCACCGAGGAGCCGGAAGGCGCGGAGCCCGGGGACGGGACACGGCACGCGGACGAGAGCGCTGAACCGTCCGCGACGGGGTCCGGTGCGGGCCCGGACCTGAGCGCCGCACCGGAGCCCGATGCAGCCGCCGCACCGGAACCGGACGCGGGTGCCGCACCGGAACCGGACGCGGCCGAAGCGGCCGACGTCTCCGACCCGGAGCCGCCGTCCGAGGCGCTGGTGGACAGCGAACACCCGCAAGTCTCCTATGCGTTGCGCGTCAACGGCGTCGACCGACCCGTCACCGATTCCTGGATCGGCGAGTCCCTGCTCTACGTGCTCCGCGAGCGGCTCGGCCTGGCCGGAGCCAAGGACGGCTGCGCGCAGGGGGAGTGCGGCGCGTGCTCGGTGCAGGTCGACGGGCGGCTCGTCGCCTCGTGCCTGGTGCCCGCCGCCACGGCCGCCGGGAGCGAGGTGCGCACCGTCGAGGGGCTCGCCTCCGAGGGCACCCCTTCCGACGTCCAGCGCGCCCTCGCCGAGGGCGGGTTCGTCCAGTGCGGCTTCTGCGTCCCCGGGCTGGCGATGACCGTCCACGACCTGCTGGAGGGGAACCACCGCCCCAGCGAGTTGGAGGTCAGGCAGGCGATCTGCGGCAACCTCTGCCGCTGCTCCGGCTACCGCGGCATCCTCGACGCGGTCGGCCGCGTCGTCGCCGAACGCGCCCACGCGGGCGAGGAGGACGAGGGTGCGGAGGGCGAGGGCTCGCCCGAGGCGCAGGACGAGCGCGAGGCACCGCCCGTCGCGCAGATTCCGCAGCCGCAGCAGCCCGAACCCCCGTACAGCCAGGGCCATTTCGTCCCCCCGCCGAGCTCTGGCGAGCACCCGGGCGGCGTGCCGCACGGGCAGGGGCCGCACATCCCGCACCAGGCGCCCCCCGGCGCCGGCGGCGCCCACCCGGGCCCCCACGGCCAGGGCGGCCGGCAGTGACGTCCGCGCCCGGCACCCCGCGCGCGCACCGCCCGTGCGCGCGCCACCTCCGCGCCGCGCCCCGCGGCCGGCACAGCACCCTCCCGCCCACGCTCAGGAAGGCGGTGGCATGACGGACATGGCCGAGACGCGCAGTAACCGAGCCACCCGGACGGGCGGCCCCGTCGCCGCGGACGTCGCCCCCGAAGAGGACCTCGCCGCACACGGGTTGGGCGCCTCCCTCACCCCGGAGGACGCGCCGGCCAAGGTGACCGGCACCTTCCCCTACGCCGCCGACCTGTGGGCCGAGGGCCTGCTGTGGGCCGCCGTGCACCGGGCGCCGCACCCCAGGGCGCGGATCGTCTCGATCGACACCGAGCAGGCCGAGGCGATGCCCGGCGTCCTCGCCGTCGTCACGCACCGGGACATCCCGGGCGAGGAGTCCTTCGGGCGGAAGGTCGCCGACCAACCGGTCTTCGCGCGCGAGGAGGTGCGCTACCACGGCGAGCCGATCGCGGCCGTCGCCGCCGACCACCCGGACACCGCGCGCCTCGCCGCCGCGGCCGTCGTCGTCGAGTACGAGGTGCTCGACGCGCTCACCGACCCGCAGGAGTCGTTCGAGAGCGAGCCGCTCCACCCGGACGGGAACGTCGTGCGCCACATCCCGCTGCGGTACGGCGACCCGTCCGTCTCCGGCGAGGTGATGGTCGAGGGGATGTACCGCATCGGGCGGCAGGACCCGGCGCCCGTGGGGGCCGAGTCGGCGCTGGCGGTGCCGCGTCCGGACGGCGGTGTCGAGATCTACACGGCCTCCACCGACCCGCACACCGATCGCGATCTCGCCGCCGCCTGCTTCGGGCTCCCGCCGGAGCAGGTCAAGATCGTCGTCACGGGGGTGCCCGGGTCGCTCGGGGACCGCGAGGACGTCGCGCTCCAAGTGCCGCTCGGTTTGCTGGCGATGCGCACGGGGTGCCCCGTCAAGATCGCCGTCACCCGCGAGGAGTCCTTCCTCGGGCATCCGCACCGCCACCCGACGCTGCTGCGGTACCGCCACCACGCCGACGCCGAGGGCAAGTTGCTCAAGGTCGAGGCGCAGATCCTCATGGACGCCGGCGCCTACGCCGACACCTCGTCCGACGCGCTCGCCGCGGCCGTCTCCTTCGCGGCGGGGCCCTACGTCGTGCCGCACGCCGTCGTCGACGGCTGGATGGTGCGCACCAACAACCCGCCGGCGGGGCACCTCCGCGGCGAGGGCGCGATGCAGGTGTGCGCGGCGCACGAGGCCCAGATGGACCGCCTCGCCGCCGAGTTGGGCATCGACCCGGCCGAGCTGCGCAAGCGGAACGTCCTCGCCACCGGCGACCTCCTCCCCACGGGGCAGACCGTCACCTGCCCCGCCCCTGTCGAGGAGCTCCTCGACGCGGTGCGCGAGGCACCGCTGCCCCCGCTCCCCAAGGAGGGGCCGCAGAACCAGTGGCTCCTCCCCGGCGGCCCCGGCGGCGCGGGGGAGCCGGCGGCGGTGCGCCGCGGCGTCGGCTACGCGCTCGGCATGGTGCACATGCTCGGCGCCGAGGGCGCGGACGAGGTCTCCACGGCGACGGTGAAGGTGAGCGGCCCCACGGCGACCGTGCTGTGCGCGGCGGCCGACTCCGGTCAGGGGTTCACCACGCTGGCACGGCAGATCGTCCAGGAGACCCTCGGCATCGACGAGGTCCACGTCGCACCGGTCGACACCGACCAGCCCTCGGCGGGGCCCGCGATGCGCGGCCGGCACACCTGGGTCTCGGGCGGCGCCGTCGAGCGCGCGGCGAAGATGGTGCGCACGCAGTTGCTCCAGCCGCTCGCGGCGAAGTTCGGGATGTCGACCGAGCTGCTCTCGATCGCCGACGGCAAGATCACCTCGTACGACGGCGTCCTCTCGACGACCGTCGTCGAGGCGCTGGAGGACAAGGAGCTCTGGGCGACGGCGCAGTGCAGGCCGCACCCCACCGAGCCGCTCGACGAGACGGGCCAGGGCGACGCGTTCGTCGGCCTCGCCTTCGCCGCCATGCGTGCCGTGGTGGACGTCGACATCGAGCTGGGCACGGTGCGCGTCGTGGAGGTCGCCGTGGCGCAGGATGTCGGACGGGTCCTCAATCCGCGGCAGTTGAGAGCGCGGATCGAGGCCGGTGTCACGCAGGGCGTCGGTGCGGCGCTCAGCGAGCACCTGCGCGTCGCGGGCGGCATGGTCCGCCACCCCGACCTGCGCACCTACGCGCTCCCCACCGCGCTCGACGCGCCCGAGGTGCGCATCGTCAAGCTCGTCGAGGAGCGCGACGTGGTGGCGCCGTTCGGCGCGAAGGCCGCGTCCGGCGTACCGGTCGTCGTCGCGCCCGCCGCCGTGGCCTCCGCCGTGCGCGCGGCGACGGGGCGTCCCGCCAACCGGCTGCCGATCCGGCCGCAGGCGGCGGCGGTGGGGCCGCAGTAGCAGCGGTGACCTCAGTCCGTGAGCACCGTCGTGGGCTGCCCGGTGTGCCGGGCGATCGTCTCGAAGTCGCGGGCGCAGTGCAGCAGGGTGAGACCGGACAGTTCGGCCACCGCCGCGACCAGCAGGTCGACCGGTCCGGCGCTGCGGTGCTCGCCATGATCGACAAGGATGTGCTGGACCTGCAGCGCCCGCCGGAAGACGCCGTCCGGGAACGGCGCCCAGGCGTAGAACCCGCTGAGGTACTGCTGCATCTGCTGGTGGTGCGCGGACGATCTCGCGGAGCGCAGTACTTCTATTTCCGTGACCTCGCACATGCCGACCAGTCCGGAGTCCAGTGCGTCGCCCCATCGCCAGGTGTCCGCTCCGCGTTGCAGGAAGCGTGCAACGCGGAGGCGTCGGCCAGGCAGTTCACGCGGTCCGGTGCTGGTCGTCGTCGGCGGAGCCCCGTCGGTAGGCATCCTTGTCCGTCAGGGCGTCGAGGTCCAAGGCTTCGGCGGCGAAGCGTTCTGCGGCCATGCGCGCCTCATGGCGCTTGACCCGCTCGCTGACCTCCCGCAGGGCCCGGTTCACCGTGTCCTTCTTTGTCCTGGTGCCGAACGGCGTCCTGCGCAACGGCCAGCGCGTCCTCGTCGATCTCGATCAGCGTCTTGCTCATGACACCCCGTCTCGTATATCTAGCTTGGATACCTGGAGGGTCCCGCCCCAGCAGAGCACACTCGAGCCCTCCCGAGCGCCGGCACCGACCCGGTCGGTCACGTCCGTCTCGGATATGCCCGACCGCCGCGGCAGGCCCTGGGCGGCTGGACTCCCCGCCCAAGCCGGGTCACCCGCGCTCGGACCAAGGGCCCGGTGATGTTCCGTCGCTCGGCCGGTCCCCGGACGAGCCGTGAGGCTTACGGTGCCCGCATGAGTGCATCCGACAAGCCGCAGGACACGGGCCCCGGTGAGCCCCCGACCGGAGCCGCCTCCGCCGGACGCGGCCCGGCGGAGGCCGTCACCGTGCGGGCGAAGACGGGGCGGACGGGCAACGCGCCGGCGCCCGGCTCCGGTGCGCGCCCGCCGGCCGAGCCGGAGCCCGCCGGCTCGGTGCTGCGTCCGCCGTACCGGGCGCTGAGCCTCGGCATCGTCTCCGTCGTCCTGCTCGTCGCCTTCGAGGCGACGGCGGTCGGTACGGCCATGCCCGTCGCGGCGCAGGAGCTCAACGGGGTGCCGCTCTACGCCTACGCCTTCTCCGCGTTCTTCACCACGTCGCTCGTCGGCATGGTCGTCTCGGGGCAGTGGTGCGACCGGCGGGGGCCGCTGGCCCCGCTGGGCACCGGCATCGTCGCCTTCGCCGCCGGGCTGCTGCTGGCGGGGACGGCCGGGTCGATGTGGACGCTCGTCTTCGCGCGCGCCGTGCAGGGGGTCGGTGGCGGCCTGGTGATCGTCGCGCTCTACGTCGTCGTCTCGCGCGCCTACCCCGAGGCGTTGCGCCCGAAGATCCTCGCCGCCTTCTCCGCCGCCTGGGTCCTGCCCTCGGCCGTCGGCCCGCTCATCGCGGGCACGGTGACCGAACACCTCGGCTGGCGCTGGGTGTTCCTCGGCATCCCCGCACTGGTGCTGCTGCCGCTCGCGGCGATGCTGCCCCCGCTGCGCCGCGCCGCCTCAGGACCGCCGGAGGGCGCGGACGCACCGGACCCCTGGGACGTGCGGAGGACGAGGCTCGCGCTGGGGGTCGCCGCGGGAGCGGGCCTGTTGCAGTACGCGGGGCAGGAGTTGCGCTGGTTCTCGCTGGTGCCCGCGGTCGTCGGCGCCGGGCTGCTGGTGCCGGCCGCGCTGGCGCTGCTGCCGCGCGGAACCTACCGCGCCGCGCGCGGGCTGCCCGCCGTCATCCTGCTCCGCGGGGTCGCGGCGAGCGCGTACGTGGTGGCCGAGAGCTTCGTCCCGCTGATGCTCGTCACGCAGCGGGGGCTCTCGGTGACGCTCGCCGGGCTCACCCTCGCCGCCGGCGGGGCGGCCTGGGCGCTCGGCTCCTACCTCCAGGCGCGCTCCCGACTGGAGCCCCACCGGGCGCGGTTGGTGCGGCTGGGCATGGTGTTCGTCGCGCTCTCCATCGGCTACGTGCCGCTGGTGCTCGTCGAGTCGGTGCCGGTGTGGACGCTCGCGCTGACGATGGCGCTCGGCTGCTTCGGCATGGGCCTCGTCATCTCCTCGATGAGCGTGCTGCTGCTGCGGCTCTCCCCGCCGGCCGAGGCGGGGCGCAACTCCTCGGCCCTCCAGGTCTCCGACAGTCTCAGCACCGTCGTCCTCCTCGCCTGCACAGGCGCCGTCTTCGCGGCACTCGGCGGCGGCACCACCGGCGCCGCGCACACGGGCGCGACGGCGGAACGGGCGGCGGGCGGCGGCGCCTTCGTCGGCGTCTACGCGGTGGCGGTGGCGGTCGCGGTGCTGGGGGTGGCGGTCGCGGGACGGGTGCTGGGGAGCACGCCCGCCCAGAAGAGCCCGTGACCGTCCGGTGCCCGCACCCCAAAATCCGCTTATGGTTCGGGCATGTTCGACTCCCGGCACATCCGAACCTTCCACGAGGTGGTCCGCACCGGCTCGTACTCGGCCGCGGCGCGTGAACTCGGCTACACCCAGCCGGCGATCACCCAGCAGATGAAGGCGCTGGAGCGCTCCGTCGGGACGCCGCTCTTCGTCCGCGCCGGCCGGCGGATGCGGCTCACCGAGGCGGGCGAGACGCTGGCGAGGCACGCGGGGG
>NZ_AJTQ01000219.1 GCF_000262345.1 Streptomyces xiaopingdaonensis
CCGGGCTGCGCTCCGGACGGGTGCGGGTGTGCGCCTTCCCGAGCGCCGCGGCGACGCTGGTGCCCGAGACGCTGGCGGCGCTCGCCGTCGAGCACCCGGGCGTCCGCGTCGAACTCCAGGAGGGGGAGCCGCCGGAGACGCTGGAGAAGGTGGTGCGCGGCGAGTGCGACGTCACCCTCGCCTTCACCTACCCCGGGCTGCGCGAACAGGTCCCCGAGGAGCTGGTGGAGATACCGCTCATGGAGGACCAGTTGACGGTCCTGATGCCGGCCGGGCACCCGATGGCGCGGCGCCGCGCGGTGCGGCTCGCCGAGCTCTCGGAGGAGCGGTGGATCGCCGGCTGCCCGCGGTGCCGCGCCAACTTCCTCCACGAGTGCGCCGAGTTGGGCTTCGCGCCCGACATCGCCTTCACCACCGACGACAACCTGGTGATACAGAGCCTCGTCGCGGAGGGCCTCGGCGTCGCGATGATGCCGGGGCTCGTCCTCGACTTCCTCGCCCACCGCAAGGTGACGGGCCGCGCCCTCGACCCCGCCTCGCGGCGGCGGGTGTGCGCGTACGTGCTCCGGGAGCACCTGGAGATCCCCGCGACGGCGCAGGTCCTCGACGGCCTGCGGACGGCCGCCACGAACCGCGTGGGATGCTGAGGCACGCCCATAAGCAGAAGTGAAGTACGGGCGAAGAGACCGTCGTTGGACGCGTCCGCACGGGCCTCGGCACGCTGCCGGTATGGTCTCCCCGAGCCGTACACCCGAAGCAGTGCACTCGCCGGGCGGCACGACGACGCCGCGCGCGGCCGCCCTCGTCGACGAGGTACGCGCGGTCGTCGGGCGCGGGCTGCCGCCGGACGCCACGGCGCACCTCGTCGGCGAGGCACTCGCGCCGCATCTCGGCGCCGACGACCTCCTCACGCCCGAGCAGCACGAGGGCGACCCGCACCGCTACCGCCAGCACCTCCTCCACGCCGAGCCGGACGGGGGCTTCTCCGTCGTCGCGCTGGTGTGGCTGCCGGGCCAGTCGACGTCGATCCACGACCACGTGGCGTGGTGCGTCACCGGCGTGCACCGGGGCGAGGAGCACGAGCGCCGCTACTGGTTGCGGCCCGCCGAATCCCCGGCCGCGCAGGCGCGGCTGGTGCCGACGCAGGACGTGGTGAGCCCGGCCGGCACCGTCGCGGGGTTCGCGCCGCCCGGCGACATACACCGGGTGTGGAACGGCGGCACCGGGACGGCGATCTCCCTGCACCTCTACGGCGCCGACGTCTCCCGCCTCGGCAGCAGCGTCCGCCGCGTCTACGAACTCCCCGAGGTCCACGAGGGGCCGCCGAAGGCCCGGGCCTGATGGCCCTGCTCGGCGAACGGGCGGCCCGGCGTCGGACGGGCGCCGAGCCGCCCGCACAGGAGGCGCCGCGCGCCCCCTCCCGCCTGCCGGGGCTCGCCCTCGCGGCCGTCGGGACCGCGCTCGCCTTCGCGCTGCACCTCCTGCTGCCGGCGCTCCCCGCGCTCACGGCCGCGCTCGTCCTCGGCGTCCTCGCCGCCCATCTGCCGGGCGCACGCACGCTGGTGAACGGCCTCGCCAGGCCGGGGCTGACGCTCGCGGGCAAGCGCCTGATGCGGCTCGGCATCGTGCTCCTCGGGCTCAAGCTCAGCCTTTCCGACGTCCTCGGGCTCGGCTGGGCGACCGCCTGCATGGTCGTCGCCGTCGTGGCCGTGACGTTCTTCGGGACGCTGTGGCTGGGGCGGCTGCTGCGCCTGCCGCGCGACCAACCGCTCCTCGTCGCCACCGGGTACGCGATCTGCGGCGCCTCGGCGATCGGCGCCGTCAGCGAGGTGCGCCGCAGCAGGGACCCGGAGGCGGCACGGGACACGGCCACCTCCATCGCGCTGGTGACGCTCTGCGGCACCCTCGCCATCGCCGTACTCCCGTTGCTCCAGGGGCCGTTGGGGCTCGACGACGCCGAGTTCGGGCGCTGGGTCGGCGCGGGCGTGCACGACGTCGGGCAGGTCGTCGCCACCGCGCAGACGGCCGGGCCCGACGCGCTCGGGCAGGCGGTGCTGGTGAAGCTGGTCCGGGTGCTGATGCTCGCGCCGCTCGTCGCCGCCGTCGCCTTCGGTGTCCGCGCCCGCGTGCGCGCCGGGCGCGGGATGCCGCGGGGGAGCGGGAAGCGTCCGCCGCTCGTGCCGCTCTTCGTCGCCGGGTTCGCGGCCGCCGCCGCCGTCCGCACCGTGGGACTGCTCCCCGACGGGGCGCTGGAGGCGGCGGGCAACGTGCAGGAAGTCCTCCTCGCCGCAGCGCTGTTCGGCCTCGGCAGCGCCGTCCACCTCCCCACGCTGGCGCGCACGGGGGCACGCGTCGCCGCGCTCGGCCTCGGCGCCTGGGTGGTGATCGGCGGGGTGTCGTACGCCGGGGTGGTACTCACCGGGTAGCGCGTGCGGGCCGCGTCGCCCGGGAGCGGTACGCGTCGCCGAGAAGGGCGGGCGGGGCGCCCGAGCCGGGGCGTGCGTCCGGGCGCGCGCCGCAGCCCGGACGGAGCGGACTCCCCCGCGGCCTTCGCCGGGCGGCGCGGGTAGGCTGTCGCGGTCGCCCGGTGCAGCGGCGCCGCGCGATGCGACTGCGACCAGCGACCCGTACGGAGACCGTGACTACCTCCCCCGCAACCACCAACCTCCCGCCCGCCTTTCCCGGGCGGGCGCCGTGGGGTACCGCAGGCAAGCTGCGCGCCTGGCAGCAGACCGCGATGGACGCGTACCTGGAGCGGCAGCCGCGCGACTTCCTCGCCGTCGCGACGCCGGGCGCGGGCAAGACGACCTTCGCGCTCAGCCTCGCGTCCTGGCTCCTCCACCACCACCACGTCCAGCAGGTGACGGTGGTGGCGCCGACCGAGCACCTGAAGAAGCAGTGGGCGGAGGCCGCGGCGCGGGTCGGCATCAAGCTCGATCCGGAGTACAGCGCGGGCCCGTTGAGCAAGGAGTACCACGGCGTCGCCGTCACCTACGCGGGCGTCGGCGTCCGCCCGATGCTCCACCGCAACCGCGTCGAGCAGCGCAAGACCCTGGTGATCCTCGACGAGATCCACCACGCGGGCGACAGCCGCTCCTGGGGCGAGGCGTGCCTCGAGGCGTTCGAGCCGGCCACCCGCCGACTCGCCCTCACCGGCACGCCGTTCCGCTCCGACACCAACCCGATCCCCTTCGTCGAGTACGCCGAGGACGCGGAGGGCCTGCGGCGCTCCGTCGCCGACTACACCTACGGCTACGGAGACGCGCTCACCGACGGCGTCGTCCGCCCGGTGATCTTCCTCTCCTACAGCGGCAGCATGCGCTGGCGCACGAAGGCGGGCGACGAGGTCGAGGCGCGCCTCGGCGAACCCATGACCAAGGACGCCACCTCGCAGGCCTGGCGGACGGCGCTCGACCCGCGAGGCGAGTGGATGCCCTCGGTGCTCAGCGCCGCCGACCGCCGCCTGAGCGAGGTCCGCCGTGCCGTCCCCGACGCCGGCGGCCTGGTGATCGCGAGCGACCAGGACTCGGCCCGCGCCTACGCCAAGCTGCTCCGCGAGGCGAGCGGCGAGAAGCCGGTCGTCGTCCTCTCCGACGACGCCGGCAGCTCCGACCGGATCGAGGAGTTCCGGCACTCGAACGACCGTTGGATGGTCGCCGTCCGGATGGTCTCCGAGGGCGTCGACGTGCCGCGCCTCGCCGTCGGCGTCTACGCCACCACCGTCTCGACACCGCTCTTCTTCGCGCAGGCCGTCGGCAGGTTCGTCCGCTCCAGGCGGCGCGGCGAGACCGCTTCGGTCTTCCTGCCGACCGTCCCGACGCTGCTGAGCTTCGCGCACGAGATGGAGGAGGAGCGCGACCACGTCCTCGACAAGCCGGCGAAGGACGGCGACGACGATCCGTACGCGGAGGAGGCCGACCTCCTGGAGGAGGCGGAGGAGGAGAAGGACGAGGACACCGGCGAGCAGGACCAACTCTCCTTCGAGGCACTGGAGTCGGACGCGGTCTTCGACCGGGTGACGTACGACGGCGCCGAGTTCGGCATGCAGGCGCACCCGGGCAGCGAGGAGGAGCAGGACTACCTCGGCATCCCCGGACTCCTCGAACCCGACCAGGTGCAGCTCCTCCTCCAGCGCCGGCAGGCCCGGCAGATCTCGCACAGCAGGAAGAAGCCCGACGACGAGGCCGACCTGCTGGAGATGCCGGCCGAGCGGCGGCCCGTCGTCACGCACAAGGAGCTGCTGGAGAAGCGGAAGCAGCTCAACACGCTCGTCGGCGCCTACTCCCACCAGAGCGGCAAGCCGCACGGCGTCGTCCACACCGAGCTCCGCCGCGCGTGCGGCGGCCCGGCGACGGCCGAGGCGACGGCGGGCCAGATCGAGCAGCGGATACAGAAGGTCAAGGAGTGGGCGACGCGGATGCGTTGAGCCCGCGCGCCGGCCGGGGAGGCGGCCTCGTACGCCGGACGGGGAGGCGCCTCGACGCGGCGAGCGTCCGCACCCCGGCTCGGGGACGACCCGGCGTGCGCCGGGCGGCGGAGGGCGTGCGGCGCCCGCGCGGACTACCGCAGCGCGTACATATTCCCTGCAACAGCCGCCCCGCACAGGTAAGTTGAGGCCGCGTACGGGCCGCAGACCCGGCGACCTCGCACGCTCCGCACGGCCCCGGAGCGGTTCCGGCCGTGTTTCGGGAGGGTTTCTGCCCGGATACTGGACAGGCCCTTCCGGAGGGCGGTGCGTGTCGATAGGTTTTCGCGTCACACACACGCCCCGTGGCAACGTCGCCGCGGAGCGCAATCGGTGGCGACCGTACGCAGACCCGAGTCCCCTACCGCCGCGACCGGCCGACGCCTGCGCCGGCACCCGGGGCACCACCCGGGCCGGCGGCCTGCGACCGGTGCCAGGGGCGCCGCGACCACGGCCGCCGCAACTCACCCGAGGAGGGCGCTTCGTGACCGCGGAGACCTCTCAGACACTCGACCGGGGACTGCGCGTCCTCAAACTCCTCGCCGACACCGACCACGGCCTCACCGTCACCGAACTCTCCGGCAAACTCGGCGTCAACCGGACCGTCGTCTACCGCCTCCTCGCCACCCTCGAACAACACGCCCTGGTACGGCGCGACCTCGGCGGCAGGGCCCGCGTCGGCCTCGGCGTGCTGCGGCTCGGACGGCAGGTGCACCCGCTCGTCCGCGAGGCGGCGCTGCCCGCGCTCCGCGAGCTCGCCGAGGACATCGGCGCCACGGCGCACCTCACCCTCGTCGACGGCACCGAGGCGCTCGCCGTCGCCGTCGTCGAACCGAGCTGGACGGACTACCACGTCGCCTACCGCACCGGCTTCCGGCACCCGCTCCAGCGCGGCGCCGCGGGCCGGGCGATCCTCGCGGGACGCGGTCCCGGTGACGATCCCGACCGCCAATTCGTCCTCACCCACGGAGAGTTGGAGGCCGGCGCGAGCGGCGCCGCGGCACCCGTGCGCGGGGTCGGCGGGATCGAGGGGAGCGTCGGGGTGGTGATGCTCTCCGAGGCGGTGAGCGAGGAGATAGGGGAGCGCGTGGTGCGCGCGGCGAAGGACGTGGCCGAGGCGCTGCGGTAAAGCGGCGCGCCCCGCGGTCGGGCGGCCGGCGGCGGATCGTCTAGATTGCCGGGGTGACCGAGAAGCAGCCCCGCAGCCTCCGCGACCTCGACCGCCGCACCCGCCTCGTCCTCTCTTTCCTCCCCGCACTCGCCCTGCTGCTCGCCGCCGTCCTGGCGCCGCTGCCGTTCGCCGTGGCGCAGCCCGGCATCACCGCCGACGTCCTCGGCGAGGAGAAGGGCAAGTCGGTGATCAGCGTTCCGCGCGACGAGGAGTCGGACGAGCAGGCGGCCGACGAGCAGGGCCGGTTGCTGCTCACCACGATCGCCGCCACGGCGCCCGAGGCGAGCGTGCGCCTCGGAGACGTCGCGGGCGGGTGGTTCGACAGCAGGCGCGCGGTGATGCCGCGCGCCGCCGTCTATCCCGAGGGCGAGAGCGTCGAGGAGATCGAGGAGCACAACGCGAGCGAGATGAAGGAGTCCCAGGACGCGGCGGTCGACGCGGCCCTGCGGCAGCTCGGCCGCGCCCCCGGCTCCGTCGACGTCACGCTGCGCCTCGCCGACGTCGGCGGACCCAGCGCGGGGCTGCTCTTCTCGCTCGGGATCATCGACAAGCTCGAGGGCGACGGCGCGGGCGGCAACCTCACCGGCGGACGCACCATCGCGGGCACGGGCACCATCGACGGCCAAGGCAAGGTCGGCGCCGTCGGCGGCGTCCCGCTGAAGACGCAGGCCGCGAAGCGCGACGGTGCCGGCGTCTTCCTCGTTCCCAAGGCCGAGTGCCAGGAGGCCCGGGCCGAACTCCCGCGCGGGCTGCGGCTGGTGCCGGTCGCCACGCTCGACGGGGCGCTGGACGCGCTGTCGAAGTTGCGCAAGGGCGGGGACGTGCCGACGTGCTGAGCCTCGAGGCGCCGGAGCGGGGGAGCCGCGAGCCCTGACGCTTGCGGCGCGTGCGGGTTCGGCCGACGGTCCGGGTGGGCTTCACGCCGAGGAGCCGGTGGCGGTGGCGGTGAGGAACCCGCGCATGTACCCGGCCACGGTGTCCAGGTGGCTTTCGAGCAGGAAGTGCCCGCCACCGGCGACCAGATGGATCTCCGCGTCCGGCAGGTCCCGTGCGAAGGCGCGTGCTCCGTCCGGGCCGAAGATCTCGTCGTTGGCGCCCCAGACCGCGAGGAGCGGGACCTGGCGTTCCCGGAAGTAGGCGTGGAGCCTGGGGTAGAGGGACCGGTTGCTCGCGTAGTCGCGCAGCAGGGAGAGCTGCGCGAGGTCGTTGCCGGGCCGGTTGACCTCGCGGTGGTCGGCGGCCCAGGTGTCGGGGTCGACGAGCTCGGTCCTGTCCACTCCGTGGAGGTACTGCCAGCGGATGGCGTCGAGCGAGAGCGCCGCGCGGACGGGGGGTTCGGTTTCGGGGCCCGGGTTGTCGGAGTACGCCCACACGGGGTCCCAGAACTCCGGCACGAAGCCGTCCTCGTAGGCGTTGCCGTTCTGCGTGACGATCGCGGTGACGGCTTCGGGGGAGCGCAGGGCCAGCCGCCAGCCGATGGGGGCGCCGTAGTCCTGGACGTACAACGCGTAGCGGGTGGCGTCGAGTTGGGCGAGGAGCTCCTCGGTGACGTCGGTCAGCGAGTCGAAGGTGTAGGGGAAGGCTTCCGCGGGCGGGGTGTCGGAGTTCCCGAAGCCGAGGTGGTCAGGGGCGATGACGCGGAAGCGGTCGGCCAGCGCCGGGACGAGACGGCGGAACATGCGGGAGCTGGAGGGGAATCCGTGCAGGAGCACGAGCGCGGGCGCTTCTCGTGCCCCTGCCTCGCGGTAGAAGACGCGGTGTCCTCGCACCGTCGCGCAGCGGTGGCGCACCTCAACCATGGCTAACCCCTTCGGAGTTGTGGGCAGGTTATCCCTCGGTGGCCAGTAGACCGTCTGCGGAGTAACCTGTCAAACCACTTGATGGAGTTAGCCGAAAGGTGCGTGCCGTGCTCGAGGAAAAAGCCCTGATGGAGGCGCTGAACAGCACCCCCGTCGCGGACGGCCGCCGCCGGGACCTGTGGCGCGACGACCGCGAGCTGGACGACTGGGCACGGGAGCACGGAGGCTGCGGCGGCGACGCGGAGCGCCGCTGGCTGCGCACCGCCAGGGACGCGCTCCAGGCCGCGGAGACGGGCGCGTCGGCGCAGCCCCGACTGCGCCGGATCCTCGCCGGCGTGCGCAAGGTTCCGCGGCCCGGTCCGTCGGGCGTCGACTGGGAGTTGGAGACCCCGCCCGACCGCAGGCTCGCGGTGGAACTCGTCCTCGCCTGGGCGGACGTCAACGAGCGCCTCCCCGGCCGCCTCCGCCCGTGCGAGAACCCCGAGTGCCGCCTCTTCCTCCTCGACCGCAGCCGTGCCAACGCTGCCCGCTGGTGCTCGATGAAGACGTGCGGAAACCGCCTCAAGGCCCGGCGGCACCAGGCGCGGGTGCGCGGGGGTTCGGGGGGCGGGTGAGGGGCGGCGCTCCAGCGGGGTACACCTCAGGGACCGGCGACCGTACTCGGGGCCCGTATCGAGACCTCGGGCCGTGAGCGCCGCGCTCACGCTTCCGTACAGCAACGGCCCCACCGAGTCGGTCACCGCCGATACCGAGCGGACCGCGCGACCGATGCACGGACGAGCAGCCGCCACCCGCCTTCGCCGCCGCCTCCTCGTCGGACGGCAGCACGTTCAGCCACCACCGAGGATGCGACCGGGGCGTTCATCGGACGGACCCGCAGACGTCTCGCCCTGGCCGTTGGCCGGGACGTGCGTGAGCGCGAGGGCCGCGGCGTCGTCTTCGAGCCTCTCGGTGTGCCGGGTCAGAGCGGTGAGCATGGTGTCCAGTACGGCCCCGGGGTCGGGAGGGAGGGAAGCGGTCAGCGCCGAGGTCGGGTCGAAGAAGACGCCGTTCGGGTCGCGGGCTTCGGTGATGCCGTCGGTGAACAGTACGACCGTGGCGCCGGGGGGGGCAGCTCGTACTGGTCCACCTGGACGTCGGGCCCGGCCAGGTCTCCCATGCCCAGCGGCAGCGACGGTTCCTCGGGTTCCAGGGGGGTCGCCTTGCCTTCGTCGACTCGCAGCGGCGTCGGATGGCCGCAGTTCGCCATGCGCAGCACCGGGCGACCGGGGGGTATCTCGGCGAAGACGGCGGTCGCGAAGTCCTCGTAGGACGCGGCTTCCCGGCGGCTTTTGACGTCCTGCAGCTGCATCTCCACGGCATGGACGATCGCGGGCAGGTCCGTCTTCCCGAGAGCCTCCGCGTGGAAGGTGCCCAGCACGGTGTTGACCATGGTGACCGCCTGTACGCCCTTGCCGCGGACGTCCCCGAGCACCATGCGGAGCCCGTAGGGGGTGTCGTGGACGGCGTAGAAGTCGCCGCCGATCAGGGCCTCTTCCTGCGCGGCCTGGTACCTGGTGGCAACGGTGAACCCTCGGACCCGGTCGGGGACCGTTGGCAGCACCGCGCGTTGGACGGCCTCCGCCACCTCGCGGGAGGTGCTCAGCTGTTCCCGCTCGCGTGTGAACATCCGGTTGAGGAACGCCGCGATGGCAGTCAGGGCGACAACGGTCACCAGCCCCGCGAAGTCCCAGCGGTGGACCTCACCTTCGTGGGTGGCCGTCGCGAACGCCCAGACCAGGCAGGCCCCCGCGCCACTGGCGATCGTCCAGGCCAGTGACAGCAGCGGCGCCGCGAGCACGGGAGCAGCCGCCAGGAAGGGGAAGGTGTTGGCGGACGGCCAGGCCACGGCAACGACAACGGTGCTGAGCAGCACGGCCGCAGGCAGCCACCGGGACCACCGCAATCTCCTGGAGGCGCGCTCGCTCTGGTCTCGGTCCATCCGTGTGGCCTCGTGTCGTGCCGTATCGATCCGGGCTCCAGCATCCGGCCCGTCCTGACCCGCGGCAACCGGAGGGTCCATTGCGTGGCGGACACGGTCGGGCGGAGCAGTCGAGCCGGGGGAGGCAGCACGCTGGAGCCCCTCGGGCAGCTGCCCACCACCGGAGGCCTGGCCCGCCCCGACGTCGGACCGTCCACCGAGAGCCACCGCGACGCTCGCGCCGCCCGTTGCCGAGGCCGGTACGGTGCCGCCGCCCGTGCTGGGCTGCTTCCGTGCGCGGTGGCCGACTCGAACAGCTCAGCCCCAAGGAGGCCGCCGAGCAGGCTGGGCTGCTTCCGTGCGCGGTGGCCGACGGGGCGGTGTGTCGTGCCGTGGCCGAAGGGTTCGACCAGAGCACGTCGGACTCGACGCGTGAGCGTGCGCAACCCAGCGCTTTTCAGGGGTGGTTGACGGGTCGGAGTGCGGGGCGAGTGTGCGCCGGGACGGGTTCGGGTGGGAACCGGTGCGGAGAGGAAGGGCTGAAGGTGTCAACCCGGCAGCGCACGCTGGCCGTTGGTGAGGTGCGTGGTCGTCGATCGTCCGAACCTCGGCGTTGCGACGGTGTCGAGTGGTGCCCACTCGGGTGCGGACGAGGGCGGCTCAGGGGGTTTCAACCGCCGGGTGTGCGGCGGTAGGTGCGGACGCGTTCGGTGGGGCGGAGGAGGTAGAGGTGGCCGTCGTCGAGGTGGAGGACTCGGCCGCGGCCCGAGCTGCCGGGGGTGTAGAGGCCGACGATCGTGGACCAGCGTCCGCCGTGGAGGACGCGGTCGCCGCGGCGGAGGTCGAACGGGCCGGGCTTGTCGGAGAGTTCGTACCAGCCGGTGCGGGTCATGGTGGGGTTCCTGGAGGTAGGTGTTCGGGTGGCGGTCGGCACAGCGCTTGCCGTCGGGGTGAGGGCACGGTGTCGGCTGGTGGTGTTGCGGCTGTCGTCCGGGCGTATTCGTGCTCCCGGGCTGGAGAGTCCGACATCGCCGGAGGAGCGTTCCCGTCCGAGCTCGGAGAAGGCCGCGTGTGCAGGTCGTCCAGAGCTGGGGGCGTAGTAGGGACGGGTGCTGGCCGGTGGGCCAAAGACCGGTGGGGCGGCCGGAGTTGGACAGGCACCAGTCGTCCGCCGCGCCGGTGTCGTCGTCCCGGGGCCGCGGGCTGTGTTGCACGGCCCAGGAGCACGGCTCGGCGTCGGGCTTTCCGTCGCGGTCCGTCGCGGATCGGCATGGACGGTCGCGGGCGGTGCACCCCGGTGCCGGCCCACAGCAGCGGACGCCAGTCACGTCGTGGACTTCGGTGACGCAGCGTTCAGGCGGCACCAGGCTGCACGGCGCGAAAGCCCGTACCGGCCACCGGAGTTGAGCGGACGCTCGTGCCGTCAGCAGGGAGTGCGCCGCACCCCGCCGCTTCGACTCGGCCGCGAGGCAAGTAGGAGCCCCACGGCGTACTCCCGAAGCCCGGGCTCAGGACGAGGCCACCCGACCCGCGGCGGACGGCTCGACAGCGGCCGCGTCCAAGTGGTGACGAAGCCACTCGGCGACGAGCTCCAGCAGGTCGGCGTCGACGGGTTCGCGCATCAGGCGGCCGTAGGAGCGGGGGCTGGGGCGTTCGGGGTCGCGCCGCAGGATGTGGGTGAGGTCGGGGATGCGGAAGGTCTCCGCGCCGCCGGGGACGAGCCGGGCGATCCGGTCGAGGTCGTCCGGGTCGACCTGGAGGTCCTTGGCGCCGGTGACGGCGAGGACGGGGGTGTGGATGGCGGCGAGGTCGTCCCGGGAGTCGTGGGTGAGCACCTCGCGCATCCAGCCGGCGTTGACCTTGGCTCCGGCGAGGCGCGCCACGTCCGTACGGGTCTTCTTCAGCCGCGCGAGACCGCGGTTGCCCAGTGCTCCCAGCGGCCGGCGCAGCAGCCGGACGGGAGCGGGCATGCTCTCGACCATGGCGCGGCCCTGCCAACGGAAGGCGTCCTCGCCCACGTTGGCGAAGCCGGCGAGCAGCACCGTCGCCCGCACGTCGGTCCGGGCGGCCAGTGCCATGGAGTGCAGGGAGCCTTCGCTGTGGCCGATCATGCCGACCGCGTCTGCGCGTATGTCGGGCCGGTCGGCCAGGGCGCGCAGCGCCGCGGCGGCGTCGAGGCGGTTGCCGTGGAAGCTGCTCGTCCGCCAGTCGCCCGGAGTGGCGCCGGTGCCGCGTCGGTCGTAGCGCAGGGTGGCGATGCCCCGGAGTGCGAGGGCTTCGGCCACCGGCCGCGCCAGGTTCATGGGGAGCTTCGGTGCGTTGCCGTCGCGGTCGAGCGGGCCGGAGCCGTGGAGCAGCAGGACGGCCGGGTGCGGCCCCGGGCCGGGCGGCAGCGTCAGGGTGCCGGCCAGTGGGGTTCCGTCGTCCGCGGTGACCGTCATGTCGATGTCGGGCAAGGCTCCGCCTCTTTCGTCTCGCGCTTCATTCGTTCGCAACAACGAGAACGTTATCAGACGTGAGACCATGAGAGGGTCGCCGATTCTCGCCCGGTTCGGAAACGCCCCCAAGTCCTGGCCCAAGTCGATGAGTTGACCACCGCCCGGCTACGGGAGGCTGCCGGGCGTCTCGCCGCGAGCAGGCGTCCGCGTCTCAACCGGGCCGGAGGCCGCGCAGGCAGGGGAGAAGCCGGTCGGCGCGGCACGATGGGCGGACGGCGCAAGCAACGCACGAACGCGCGGCCCCGGGGGAGTCGGCCCCACGAGAAACGCCACCGCGCCCGCACGTCGTCTCCCGTGCGGGCGCGGTGGCGCCGGTGTCGCGGAACGCCTACTCGATGAAGCCCTCCTCCTTCATCCAGTCCAGCGCCACCGAGTGCGGGTCCTCGCCGTCGACGTCGACCCGTGCGTTGAGCTCCTGCGCCACGTCGTTGTCGAGCTTCTCCGTGATCGGGGCGAGCACCTCGCGGATCTGCGGATACCGCTTCAGCGTCGCCGTGTTGATCTCGGGTGCCGCGTTGTAGTTGGGGAAGAACTTGCGGTCGTCCTCCAGGACCTTCAGGCCGAGCGCCTTGACGCGGCCGTCGGTCATGAAGACCTCGCCGAAGTTGCAGGACGTGCCGGCTGCGGTCTGCGTGTAGACGACGCCGCCGCTCATCTTGGACACCTGCGAGGACGGGATCTGCATGCCGTACGCCCGTGCCATGCCCCTGAGGCCGTCCTCGCGCGAGGCGAACTCGTTCTCGGAGCAGACGGTGACGGCCGACGGATCCTCCTTCTCCAGCTTCGCCATGTCGGAGAGCGTGTGCACGCCGTACTTCCTCTGCACCTGCTCGTTGACGGCGATCGCGTAGGTGTTGTCGAGCGAGGAGGGCGGAAGCCAGGTGAGGCCCTCCCGTGCGTCCTCGTCCCGTACGGCCTCCCACTGCTTGCGCGGGTCGACGATCGGCTCGGTGTGGCCGAGGTAGGTGATCCAACTGGTGCCGGTGTACTCGTACATGCCGTCGGCGGTGCCGGAACGTACGGCCTCGCGGGCGCCGATGGAGCCCTGGATGCTCGTCCGGTCGATCACCTCGGCGCCGGCCGCCTTGAAGGCGAGGCCCATGATCTGGCCGAGGACGATCTGCTCGGTGAACTCCTTCGAGGCGACGGTGAGTTCGGCGCCCTTGAGCGGCCTGCCCTTGCCGATCTTCCCCGGCTTCAGGGAGTCGGTCATCGGGCTGCCGCTGACGAGGCCGCACCCGCTGAGCGTCAGCGCTCCGGCGAGCACGAGCGCCGTGGGCGCACAGCGGCGGGCGCGTCGCGAGCCGGCGGCCCGTGCCCTCGTGCCGGAGACACCCGGTGTCAGGCCGCGCATCAGGATGCTCCCTCCAAGCCGCGCGGACGCAGCAGTAGTTCGGCGAGTGAGGCCAGCCAGTCGACGAGCAGCGCCAGCGCCACGGTGAGCACGGAGCCGAGGAAGAGCACCGGCATCCGCTGGTTGGTGATCCCGTCGGTGATCAGGTCGCCCAGGCCGCCGCCCCCGCCGAAGGTGGCGAGCGTCGCGGTGCCGACGTTGAGGACGAGCGCGGTGCGCACCCCGCCGAGGATCAGCGGTACGGCGAGCGGCAGCTCGATCCGCGTCAGCACGGTGAGCGGCGACATGCCGATGCCCTTCGCCGCCTCCAGCAGCGCCGGGTCGTTGGCGCGCAGCCCGGCGATGGTGTTGGCGAGGACCGGCAGGATCGCGTAGATGACGATGCCGATGATCGCCGTCTTGGCGCCGATCCCGAACCAGATGACGAGGAGGATCAGCAGGCCGAGCGAGGGGACGGCCTGCCCGAGGTTGGCGAAGAGCATCGCGAACGGCGCGATCCGCGAGACCTTGCCGCGGGTGAGGGCGATGCCGAGCGGGATGGCGATGATCAGCACGAAGAAGGTGGAGATCACCGTCAGTTGGACGTGCTGGAGCAGTCGGACCTGTACGTTGCCGCCCGAGATCGAGTTCTGTGCGACGGCGTCGAGGTCGGCTCCGCGGAACCAGAGCCAGGTGGCGAGCAGGAGCAGCCCGACGACGCCGGGGAGGACGGTCAGCTTCGGCCAGGTGAGGCGGGCGAGCGGCTTGTCCTCGGCGGGGACCTCGGCGAGGACCTCGTCGTCCCCGGGGTCCTCGACGCCGTCGCGCTCGTGCTTGAGCGACGCAAGCAGCTCCCGGTCCCCGCGGGAGTCGCCCTGGGAGCCCGAGCGGTGGTCGTGCCGGGCGTTCACGAGGAGCCCTCCTCGGCCGCCTGCTCCTCCAACTGGTGCTGGTGCTCGATCGCCTCCATGCGGTCCTCGTCGAGGAGTTCGTGGACGGAGTTCATGAGCGTGGTCATGTCGACGACGCCGGTGTACTCGCCGCGCCGCCCCGTGACGGCGACCCGTCCCGCGTTGTCGGTGAGCACGGCCTCCAGCGCGTCGCGCAGCGTGGCGTCGCGCGTCACCGTGTCGTTGACGGGGGTGCCGGCGCGGGCGAGCGAGCCCTTGGCGCGCATCAGGTCGCCGCGGCGGAGCCACTTGTAGGGGCGGCGGTGCTTGTCGAGGAGGAGCACCTCGTTGCCCTGGCCCGAGTCGAGGAGGCTGAAGATCGAGCGGAGCGGCTGGTCGAAGGTGGCGACGGGGACTTCGCCGACGTTGACGTCGCGCACCCGCGTCAGGTTGAGCCGCTTGAGCGCGGCGCCCGCGCCGACGAAGCCGGAGACGAAGTCGTCCGCGGGGTTGGTGAGGATCGCCTCGGGGGTGTCGAACTGCGCGATGTGCGACTGCTCGCGGAGGACGACGATCCGGTCGCCGATCTTGATCGCCTCGTCGAAGTCGTGAGTGACGAAGACGATCGTCTTCCGCAACTCGTGCTGGAGACGGATGAGTTCGTCCTGGAGGTGGTCGCGGGTGATCGGGTCGACGGCGCCGAACGGCTCGTCCATGAGGAGCACGGGCGGATCGGCCGCGAGGGCGCGGGCGACGCCGACGCGCTGCTGCTGGCCGCCGCTGAGCTGCCGCGGGTAGCGCTGCTGGAACTCGGCCGGTTCGAGCCCGACGAGGTCGAGCATCTCTTCCACGCGCGCCTTGATCCGCGCCTTCTTCCAGCCGAGCATTTTCGGCACGGTCGCGATGTTCTGGGCGACCGTCATGTGCGGGAAGAGACCGGACTGCTGGATGGCGTAGCCGACGTTGCGGCGGAGCTTCACCGCGTCCATGTCGGTGACGTCCTCGCCGTTGATCTTGATGCGCCCCGAGGTCGGCTCGATCAGCCTGTTGATCATCTTCAGCAGCGTCGTCTTGCCGCCGCCCGAAGGGCCGACGAAGATCACCGTCTCGCCGGCCTCGATCTCCAGGCTGACGTTGTCGACGGCGGGTTCCGTCGAGCCCGGGTACGTCTTGCTCAGCGACTCCAGGCGGATCGTTGCGCCGGTCGTCCGGCCGTCGCCGCCGCGGAACGGCTGCTCCTGTGCGGAGTCTCCGCTTTCGGTCGTGGTGGACGGAGTGTCAGGCACGAATCCCCCTCGGGATGGTCAGGCGTCCGATGAGGACGTAGGCGGCGTCGAAGAGCAGCGCGAGGACGACGATGCCCAGCGTCCCCGCGAGGACCTGGTTGAGTGCGTTGGCGCTGCCCAGCGAGGCGACCCCGCGGAAGATGAGGTTGCCGAGCCCCGGTCCCGAGGCGAAGGCGGCGATTGCGGCGATCCCCATGAGCATCTGCGTGGCGACCCGGATACCGGTGAGGATCGGCGGCCAGGCGAGGGGCAGTTCGACGCGGAGCAGCCGGCCGACCCGCGACATCCCCAGCCCCTTGGCCGCGTCGACGAGCGCCGGATCGACGCCGCGCAGCCCCACGATGCAGTTGCGCACGATCGGCAGCAGTCCGTACAGCGTCAGGGCGATGACGGTCGGCGTCACACCGAGCCCCACGATCGGGATCAGCAGGCCGATCAGCGCGAGCGAGGGGACGGTGAGGATCGCCGACGTCGTCGAGGTGGCGAGGTTGCCCGCCCACTCGGTGCGGTAGGTCACCACGCCGACCAGCACGCCGATGACGGTGGCCGCGACCATGCACTGGAAGACGGCGCTCGCGTGCTGGTACGAGTCCGCCAGTAGCTGCGCATATCTGTTGCTCACGTACTCCCAGAAGTTCACTCGGCCCTCTCTTCGGTCATCCGGTTCGTGCGATCGACCGGGGGCTGCGGCTCCGTGCCCCCCGCGGCCTGACGGACCAGCGGGACAATCCTGAGCGGTACCGGGTTCTCCATGACGATCGCCGTGGAGGCTCTGACGATGCCACCAAAGCCGACGACCCGGTCGATCACACGCTGGAGATCCGCGTTGGAGCGGGCCACCAGGCGGCAGAGCATGTCGCCCTGTCCGGTGATGGTGAGCAGCTCCAACACCTCGGGCACGCCGCTGAGGTGCTCGCGGACGTCGGCGCCCTGGCCCTGCTTGATCTCCAGCGTCGCGAAGGCGGTGACCGGGTAGCCGAGGGCCGCCGGATCGACGTCGGGACCGAAGCCGCGTACGACCCCGTTCGACCGGAGGCGGTCGAGCCGTGCCTGCGCCGTCCCGCGTGCGACGCCGAGACGGCGGGACGCCTCGAGGACGCCTATCCGCGGCTCGTCGGCGAGGAGTTCGAGCAGTCGACCGTCGAGCCGATCGATACCCATGGCTTACCTCTCAGTAATTATTTCGGAGTTGGCGATTTTACGCCTGTGCATGTTGTGCAGAACGACCGGCACATCCGTCACCCAGTTGGTCAGAGTGCCCAGCCCAAGTGGAAAGTCTTGCGCACCTTGTGGAGTGGCGTCACCCTGCGGGCATGGCAGATACGACGCAGCAGACGCGGTCTCAGACACCCCGGACCACCCCTCAGACCCCCGCGAGCGCCCGGGAGGCCGACCCCTTCCCGGTTCGCGGGATGGACGCCGTCGTCTTCGCCGTGGGCAACGCCAAGCAGGCGGCGCACTACTACTCCACCGCCTTCGGCATGCACCTCACCGCCTACGCGGGACCCGAGAACGGCAGCCGGGAGACGGCCAGTTACGTGCTGGAGTCCGGCTCGGCGCGGTTCGTCTTCACCTCGGTGATCAAGCCGTCCGGCGACCACGGCCGTTTCCTCGCCGAGCACGTCGCGGAGCACGGCGACGGCGTGATCGACCTCGCCATCGAGGTACCGGACGCGCGCGCCGCCTACGCCTACGCCGTCGAGCACGGGGCGCGCGGGCTCCAGGAGCCGTACGAACTCAAGGACGACGACGGCACCGTGGTCCTCGCGTCGATCGCCACCTACGGCGAGACCCGGCACACGCTCGTGGAGCGCTCCGGGTACAGCGGTCCCTACCTGCCGGGGTACGCGGCGGCCGAGTCGCTCGTGCGCCGCTCGGCCGACTCGCCGAAGCGGTTCTTCCAGGCCGTCGACCACTGCGTCGGCAACGTCGAACTCGGCCGCATGAACGAGTGGGTGGAGTTCTACAACAAGGTGATGGGCTTCACCAACATGAAGGAGTTCGTCGGCGACGACATCGCCACCGAGTACTCCGCGCTCATGTCCAAGGTCGTCTCGGACGGCACCCGGAAGGTGAAGTTCCCGATCAACGAGCCGGCGGTCGGGAAGAAGAAGTCGCAGATCGACGAGTACCTGGAGTTCTACGGCGGCCCGGGCGTGCAGCACATCGCACTCGCCACCAACGACATCGTGGCGAGCGTCCGCGCGATGCGCGAGGCGGGCGTCCAGTTCCTCGACGTCCCCGACTCCTACTACGAGACCCTCGGCGAGTGGGTCGGCGAGACCCGTGTGCCCATCGAGGAGTTGAAGGAGCTGAAGCTCCTCGCCGACCGGGACGAGGACGGCTACCTGCTCCAGATCTTCACCAAGCCGGTCCAGGACCGCCCGACCGTCTTCTTCGAGATGATCGAGCGGCACGGCTCCCTCGGCTTCGGCAAGGGCAATTTCAAGGCCCTCTTCGAGGCGATCGAGCGCGAGCAGGAGCGCCGCGGCAACCTCTGACGGCCGGTCCACGCGCCGCCGTACGGCCGGGAGTTGCGGCACCTGGCGGCACGGAAGAGGGGCGGGCGCACCGTGCGCCCGCCCCTTCGCGCGCTCCTGATGCCGCACCGGGCGACGTCGGCCTGGTGGGGGCCGCGCAGGTGGCGGCAGATATATTTCGTCCCTCGATATATGCTCGACGCATGACACGACGGAGCCCGTCCCTGACGGAACCGCAATACTTCATACTTGCTGCGCTCATGGACGGACCGCTGCACGGTTACGGCATCATCAAGGCCGCCGAGCAGGCGACCGACGGGCGGCTCCGGATCGCTGTCGGCACTCTCTACGGCGCGCTGGAGCGGATGGAGCGGGCCGGCCTGGTGGCCGCCGGCGACGAGGAGATCGTGGACGGGCGGGCGCGGCGCTACTACCGGCTCACCGAGGACGGCACCGAGGCGCTCGGCCGGGAGGCGCGGCGGATGCAGCAGGCGGCGGCCGTCGTCATCGGACGCTCGGGGGATGCCGGGGTAGCCCCGGCATGAACCGTCTGCTGCTTGCGGCCTACCCCGAGCCCTACCGCTCCCGGCAGGGAGAGGAGTTGCTGGCCTGCCTCGCCGAGGCGTACCCCGGCCGCTCCTGGCCCCCGCCGCGGGAGGTCGTCGCCTTGACGAGCGCCGGGGTGCAGGCCCGTGCCCGTGCCGTCGTCGACGACACGGCACGCGCGTGGTGGCTCGACGGCATCCATCTGACCGCCCTCGTCCTCGCCGCGCTGGCGCTGGTGCCGTACCTGCAGGACGTGTGGCACTGGGCACTGCACATCGATCCCGGCCGGCAGGCCATCGCCTTCGACTTCTCCGGCTGGTACCCGTGGGCGCAAGGTCCCGACACGCGGACCCGGCTCCTGCCCTACGGGCTGCTTCCGCTGGTCTGCCTGATCGCCCTGCTGCGCGGCAAGCCGTGGATCGCCCTGCCGGCGGCGGCAACGATGATCTACGCCGGCGCCACGTTCAACAGCAACACGTTCTTCGGCGACGAGGGCAAGGCGGGACTGGGCTACTACGGTCTCGGCGCCCCGATAACCGCCCGTGACCTGGTGCTGTCCGGGGCACTGTGCGCCGCGTGCGCCGCGCTGGCGGCCTGTCGTCCCGGCCGGCTGCGGCGCCACTCGTACCGCTGGCTGGTCCCCGTCGTGCTCGCCATGTTCGTGGCCGGGAGCCTCCACATCACCTCCGTCAGCCCGGCCTTCCAGCGCGGCCTGTTCGCTCTCGAAGCCGTCGCGCTGATCGCCGCTTGGGTGGCGACGGCCGCCACCGGCGACTACCGGTGGCTGATCCCTGTCGCGGCGGTCGCGTTCGTCCGCACGCAGGCGATCGTCGTCCAGCCGAACGGGTTCATGCGGTCCCTGCCGGACCTGGTCGTCCTCCTCCTGTTGATCGCCCCCCTCCCGGTCCTGGCGATCGCCGCCCAGCGCAGGCAGAGCCGGGCGCTCCTCGAATAGGAGCGGACCCCGGCGGGCCGGCCTGGTCCGGCGGCCCGCCTCGCGCCCGCAGCGGCGCGTGACCGCACTGCTCCCCCCACGAAGAACAGGGCAAGCCATGACTCAGCAAGATCCCTCGCCCTTGTCCACGCACCCGGACCCCGGCCAAGTCCCGGGAACCGCGGCCGAATCCCGCCCTGCGCGGAGGATACGGCTACGGGTCTCGGCCCCGCTGTGCCTCCTGGGGTTCCTCGCGGTCTACCTGATCGCCGTCTGCACCCCGTTCGGGCAACGGGCCGAGAACGCCATGTTCACCGGAGACGGCTCCAAACCGGCATGGATCTACGACTGGTCGGGGGCGGCGTACGGGTCGTCGGCCATGCCGCCCCTGGAACTCACCGCCGAGCCCACCCTGTTCGTGGGCCTCGCGGTCATCGCGGCCGTCACTCTGGTACGCAGGTGCTGGTGGCAAGGGTGCGCGGCGGTCGGGGTCGTCCTGGCCACGATCGGGGGCAAGGAACTCGCCAGGACGATCCTGCCCCGCCCCGATCTGGTGGACGCGCGCTCCACGCTCATCGAGCCGAGCTTCCCGAGCGGACACGTGGCCGTCCCCGCCGCGCTGGTCCTCGGCGCCGCCCTCGTCGTCTCCCCCCGCGTCCGCCCCTACCTCACCACGGTCGGCATGGTGTGGCTCGCCGTCACCGCCGCC
>NZ_AJTQ01000220.1 GCF_000262345.1 Streptomyces xiaopingdaonensis
GGCCCAGCGACGTGCTGGGCTCCGCACTGCTGGCCTGTGCCTGCTACTGCCTCGCGGCCCGGTTGCTGCCACCGGCCCACGCGCCAGGCGTGACGCGGCACCCTCAGGCGCTGCCGGCGGTCGCCCTGGCGCTGTCAGCCGCCGGCGCGCTCGTCGCCGGTGCGCGGGACGACACCGTCGCACGCTCGCTGATCTACGCGGCAGTTGCCTTCCTGTGCACGGCCCTTGTCCGGCCCGCAGTGGAGAGGCCCGCACGCCGCACACGCCCCGCAGCGGGCTGACCGCCCGGGCGGCCTCCGGCACGTCCGGGCGAAGCGACGGTCCGGAGCCGTCGCGGAAGCCGTCGACGCCCGAGCGGGGACGCGCTCCCGCCCGGGGCAGCAACCGGACGACGCCGCCTAGAGCCCGTACTCCTCCAGCAGCCGCAGCCACACCTCGCTCGTCGAGGGGAAGGCGGGCACGGCGTGCCAGAGGCGGTCGAGGGGGACCTCGCCGACGACGGCCACCGTCGCCGCGTGGATGAGCTCGCCGACCTCGGGCCCCGTGAAGGTGCAGCCGAGGACCACCGAGCGGTCCTCGTCGACGACGAGCTTGGCGTGCCCGGTGTAGCCGTCCTCGGCGAGCGCGGCGCCTGCCACGTCGCCCAGCGCGTACTCGACGGCGCGGACGGAGAAGCCGCGCTCGCGCGCCGTCGCCTCGGTGAGGCCGACGGAGGCCGCCTGCGGGATGGTGAAGAGGACCTGCGGGACGGCCGCGTGGTCGGCGGTGGCCGCCCAGCGGCTCCAGGGCGCGGGCTCCACCTCGCGTCCGGCCGCGCGGGCGACGATCGCGTCGGCGCAGGCGCGCGCCTGGTACTTGCCCATGTGCGTGAGGAGGTTGCGCTGGTTGACGTCGCCCGTCGCGTAGAGCCAGCCGCCGTCGACGGCGGTCACCCGGCAGGAGTCGTCGACCTGGAGCCCCTCGCCGGCCGCGAGGCCGACGTTGCCGAGGCCGAGGTGGTCGGTGCGGGGGCGGCGGCCCGTCGCGGCGAGGACCTCGTCGCACTCCAGGGTGGTGCCGTCGTCCAGCTCCAGGGTCGCGCCGCCGTGCGCGCCGCGGCTCGCGCGCGACGCCTGCACGCCGGTGCGCACCCGGACGCCCGCCTCCTGGAGGCCGGCTGCGACGTCGGCGCCGACGAACGGCTCCCACTCGGTGAGCAGCGCCTCGCCGCGCACCACCATCGTCACCCGGGATCCCAACGACGCCCACATGGCGGCGAGTTCGCAGCCGACTGGCCCGCCGCCGATCACCGCGAGCCGCTGCGGGGGCGAACCCGCGGCCGTCCCCTCGCGGTTGGTCCAGGGGGACACGTCGTCGAGCCCGGTGACGGGCGGGACGACGGCGGAGCTGCCGGTCGCGAGGACGACGGCGGTGCGCGCGGCTACCGTCTCCGGCTCGCCCTCACCGCTGACCCGGAGCAGCTTCTCGCCGACCAACTCGCCCCAGCCGCGGAGGAGTTCGATCCCCGAGCTGCGAATCCAGCCGGCCTGCGCATCGTCCCGCCAGTCGGAGACGAAGCTGTCGCGCCGGGAGAGCGCGGCCCTGGTGTCCACCCGGTCGCGGACGGCGCCGCGCGCGCCGTCGACCGAGCGGGCCGCGGCGAGCGCGGCGGGCGGGCGCAGCAGCGCCTTGCTCGGGATGCACGCCCAGTACGAACACTCGCCGCCGGCGAGCTCGCCCTCCACGATGGCCGCGCTCATGCCGGCCTTGACGACGCGGTCGGCGACGTTCTCCCCGACCGGGCCTGCCCCGATGACGACGACGTCGTAGGTGCGTGTTGCGGAGTCGGTCGCGTCCATGCGCTGGTGTCCTCGCTGGTCCGCGGCGGCCTGCGGCCGGCCTGGGCGGCGCGGACGAGCCGGTGCGACGGCCCGCCGCTCTTCTACGGCTTCCCATGCTAGGGGCGCGCCGCGCACCCCGCCCGGTACGGGACGTCGACGGGGTTCCCGCCCGCTGCGGCGGCTGCCACCCTGACCGGATGAGCCTGCTGATCGAGCGCCTCAGGGAAGCGATCCCCACCGAAGCCCTGCTCACGGACCCGGACGTCACCAGCAGTTACGCCCACGACATGGCCGGTTTCTGCCCCGCCGGCACCCCCGCCGCCGTGGTGCTGCCGCGGACCGTCGAGGAGGTGCAGCACGTGATGCGCACCGCCACCGAGTTCGGCATCCCCGTCGTCCCGCAGGGGGCGCGGACGGGGCTCTCCGGGGCTGCCAACGCCGACGAGGGGTGCCTCGTCCTCTCGCTCGTACGGATGGACCGGATCCTCGAGATCTCGCCCGTGGAGCGGATCGCCGTCGTGGAGCCCGGCGTCGTCAACGCGGTCCTCTCGCGCGCCGTCGCCGAGCAGGGCCTCTACTACCCGCCCGATCCGTCGAGTTGGGAGATGTGCACGATCGGCGGGAACATCGGCACGGCCTCCGGCGGGCTCTGCTGCGTCAAGTACGGGGTGACGGCGGAGTACGTGCTGGGGCTCGACGTCGTCCTCGCCGACGGGCGGCTGCTGCGTACGGGGAAGCGGACGGCGAAGGGCGTCGCGGGGTACGACCTGACGCGGCTCTTCGTCGGCTCCGAGGGGAGCCTCGGCGTCGTCGTACGGGCGACGCTGGCGCTGCGGGCCGCCCCGCCGCGGCAGTTGGCGATGGCCGCCGAGTTCCCCTCGGCAGCCGCCGCCTGCGACGCGGTGTGCCGGATCACCGAGGCCGGATTCACGCCGTCCCTGCTGGAGTTGATGGACCGCACCACGCTCCGCGCCGTCAACGAGCACACCAGAATGGGCCTCCCCGAGACGACGGAGGCGCTGCTCCTCGCCGCCTTCGACACGGCGGAGCCGGGCGCCGACCTCGCCGCGGCCGGCGAGCTGTGCACCGCGGCCGGCGCGAGCAGCGTCGTCCCGGCGGACGACGCCGCCGAGTCGGAACTGCTCCTCCAGGCGCGGCGGGAGGCGCTCCCCGCGCTGGAGCGGCTCAAGGGCACCACGATGATCGACGACGTCTGCGTGCCACGCGCCGCGCTCGGCGCGATGATCGACGGCGTCGCGAAGATCGCCGAGCGGCACGACCTCACCATCGGCCTCTGCGCGCACGCGGGCGACGGCAACACCCACCCGAACGTCTGCTTCGACGGGACCGACGAGGAAGAGGCGGCGCGGGCGCGGGCCTCCTTCGACGAGATCATGGAGCTCGGCCTGCGCCTCGGCGGCACGATCACGGGCGAGCACGGTGTCGGGGTGCTGAAGAAGGAGTGGCTGGCCCGCGAACTCGGTCCGGACGCGCTGGAGTTGCAGCGCGGCGTCAAGGCCGTCTTCGATCCGCTGGGGCTGCTCAACCCGGGCAAGCTGTTCTGAAGGCGGCGGCCGACGTACCGGCCGCCGCCTTCGGCGTCAGGCCGCGCTGAGCCGTACCCTCAGCGTCTGCCTGGCGTTGGCGATGAACGACTCGGTCGCCGCCTCGTTGCGCGGGTCGTCGGTGAGGGCGAGGTCGGGGAAGCGGTCGAAGAGCGCGGGGAGGGCGATGCGGCCCTCCAGGCGGGCGAGCGGGGCGCCGACGCAGAAGTGGACGCCGTGGCCGAAGGAGAGGTGGTCGGTGCGGGTCGGCCGGTCGAGGTCGAAGGTGTCGGCGTCGGGCCCGTGGTGCTCCGGGTCGCGGCCCGCGCCCGCGTAGTTGGCGAGGATCGCCTCACCGGAGGGGATCACGGTGCCGTCGTCGAGCTCGATGTCCTCGACGGCGTACCGCAGGGGGAGGTTGGCGATGGGGGGCTGGTGGCGCAGGGACTCCTCTATGGCGTCGTCCCAGGTGCGCTCCCCGTTGCGTATTCGGGCCAACTCGCCCGGATTCTCCACGAGGTTGCGGATCGCGTGGTGGAGGAGGTTGACGGTGGTCTCGTGGCCGGCGCCGATCATCAGGAAGAGGGTGTCGAGGAGTTCCTGCTCGCTGAGGCGGGAGCCGTCGCCGTCGCGGGCGGCGAGGAGCGCGGTGGTGAGGTCCTCGCCGGGGGTCTCGCGCTTGGCCGTTGCGAGGTCGGACATCACGCGCATCAGCGTCGCCATGCACGCCTGGGCCTCCTCCGGGCCCGTGGAGGTGGCGAAGAGGGCGTCGACGGAGGTGCGGAGCGGCTCGCGGTCGTGCTCGGGGACGCCGTACAGCTCGCAGATGACGGTGATCGGCAGCGGGTAGGCGAAGCCCTCGCGGAGGTCGACGGGCCCCGGCCGGGCGGCGTCGAGGTCGTCGAGGAGGCGGGCGGTGATCTCCTCGATCCGCGGGGCGAGCCGCTCGGTGCGGCGCGGGGTGAACGCCTGGCTGACGAGGGTGCGCAGGCGGCGGTGGTCGGCCCCGTAGGCGGTGAACATGTTCTCCACGCCGACCCAGCTCATCAGCGACCAGTCGGCGGGGACCTCGCCGTTGCGGAAGGCCGTCCAGTGCTGCCGCGGGTCCTTGGAGACCCGCTTGTCACCGAGTAGGCGCTTGAGGAGGGCGTGGCGTCCTATCGACCACGCCACCACTCCGCCAGGGAGTTCCACACGCGTCGCAAGCCCCTGGGCGCGGAGGGCTGCTGCCTCGCCGTGGACGTCGCCTCCGAGCGGGTCGAGTCGTACGGGCTCGGCGTCTGCTGGGGCGTGGAAGGGGCACTTGCGGTCGTCGACGGTTGCCATGGGTCGTGTCCTCCTGCACTTCCGTACGGGTCTGCGGTCGCATCCTGCGGCCGGACGGGCTGTGGGGGGAAGACCACCGGCAGGGCGGAGAGCCCTCGCTGGTAGGGGCCGGGGCGCCAGGACAGCCGGGGCCGCGGGGTGGCGAGTTCGATGTCGGGGAGCCGGTCGAGCAGGACCTCGACGGCGACGCTCGCCATCATCATCGCCACCGACCAGGCCGGGCACTCGTGCGGTCCCGCGCTCCAGGCGAGGTGTGCGCGGTAGCCGGAGTCGCCCGTGCCGCCCGGCGCGTCGCCGCGGAGCGCCTCGTCCTGGTTGCAGGAGCCGAAGGAGACCATCACGGGCTCCCACGCGGGGAGGAGGATGCCGTCGATCTCCAGGTCGCGCACGGGGTAGTGGGTCGCGTAGTTGGCCATCGGCGCGTAGTCGAGGAGCGTCGTCTCCAGGGCCTCGGCGATGCGCTGGCTGCCGGAGAGGAGGCGTCCGTACGAGCTGTCGTCGCTGAGGAGTTGGAGGAGCGTGGAGGCGATGAGGTTCTGCTCGGGCTCGGTGCCCGCGCCCATCACCAGCAGCAGTTGGTTGATGATCTCCGAGTCGTCGTCGTTGCTCGACGGGTGCACGAGGAGCCACGACGCGACGTCCTCGCCCGGCTCGCGGCGCTTCCGGGCGACCAACTCCTGCCACGTCTCGCTGAGTTCGACGTTGGCCCGGGCCGCCTCCGGGCCGCCGTCGAAGACGGTCGCGGTGAGCTGCTGGATGCGGAGGCCCAGGTCGTCGGGGACGCCGAACATCGCGAAGAACATCTGGAGCGGCAGCACCCCGGCGTACTCGCCCATCAGGTCGGCCTCGCCGCGCTCGGCGAAGGTGTCGACGAGGCGGTCGGCCGTCTCCCTCGCGGTGCGGCGCAGTATCGGCGGGTCGAGCCGGCCGAGGCTGTCGCGGACGGCGGTGCTGAGCCTGCGGTGCTCCTCGCCGTCCTCGTAGAGCGCGTTGGGCCGCACCCGCATCATCTCCAGCACCGGCGGCACGGGGAGGCCCTGCCGCTCGCGCGCCTCGAACCACGGCCCCGAGTTCTTGCTCATCTCCGGGTGGTGGAGGACCTTGAGCGCTGTGTGGTAGCGGACGACGAGGGAGACCTCGACGTCCTCGTGGACCCGCGCCCTGACGATCGGTGCGGTCTCCCGCGCACGCGCGTAGAGCGGCGCCGGGTCCCGGGTGAACTCTTCGCCGTAGAGCAGGAGCGGCGCCTGGTCGTCCGGGCCGGCTCCGGGGACGGCGGGTGCGTCTTGCTGGGTCACACGGTCTCCTGGAGGGCGTGCGGGCGGCGGTTGCGGTCCTTCAGGTGGAGCACGAGGCTCACCAACGCGTCGCGGGAGGAGCCGCGTTCGCGTGCGTCGCAGGTGAGGAGCGGGGTGTCGGGGTCGAGTTGGAACGCCTCCTTCAGCTCCTCGGCGTCGTACGCCTCGTTGCCGTCGAACTCGTTGACGGCGACGACGTAGGGGAGGCCGAGCGCCTCCAGGCGGTCCATCGCCTGGAAGGAGTCCTCCAGCCGCTCGGTGTCGGCGAGGACGACGGCGCCGAGCGCGCCGCCCGTCATGTCGTCCCAGAGCGGCTGGAAGCGCTGCTGGCTCGGGGCGCCGAAGAGGTAGGCGATCAGGTCGGGTTGGAGGGTGATGCGCCCGAAGTCCATCGCCACCGTGGTCTCCGTCTTGCCCATGCGGCGCAGCTTGTCGATGTGCTCGCCCGCCTGGGTCATCGGCTCGTCCGTGGTGAGGGGCTCGTAGTCGGAGAGCGACCTGATCATGGTCGTCTTGCCGACGCCGAGCGGGCCCACCACCACGAACTTGACGAGGGTGATGTCACCTTCGGGCAGGTGCGGTACGGAGCGGCCGGTGGGCGGCGCGTCAGAGGTTTCGGAGTCCATCCAGCACTCTCTCCAGCAGCGCATCGGTCTGCTGAGCGTAGGCGGGGGCGAGGAGGTCTGTGGGCGGTTGCGGTGCCTGCGCGGTGACGAGGCCGCCGTCCACGAGGTCGGAGACGAGGACCTTGGTGACGCTCACCGGCAGCGAGAGCTGCGCGGCGATCTCGGCGACGGTGAGGCCGCCGTCCCGGCAGAGCGCCACCACCCGCTCCTGTTCCGGGCTGAGTTCGGTGGGCGGCAGCGCCACCGGCGGCGACGGTACGTTCCGCACCCGCACCACGGTGATGAGGTCCAGCGTGTTGCGGGTGGGCCGGGACCGGCCGCCGGTGACGGCGTAGGGGCGAACCAGCCGGGGCGCGCGGTCTGGCCGAGCGCCGGGGTTCACGACGGCGCGTCCGCGCCGCGCCTGGGTGTCGCCATCTGCTCGCCCAGGCGCAGCACGCAGGTGTGGGCGGCAGTGGTGAGCGCGGCGAGGTCGACGTCGCGGTCGGCGCGTACGGCGAGGAAGCTCTGGTCGCCGGCGCCGACGATCATGAGGAATCCGCCCTGGTAGGAGTTGATCGTCTCCTCCCAGGTGCCCTCCTCGCCGCTCATGGCGCGCTGCGCGTAACTGCGGGCCAGCGCCTGGATGCCGGAGGCCGCGGCGGCCATCGGCTCGGCGTCCGCCGTCTCCAGCTCCTTGGAGTGCGCCCGCCTGATGCCGTCGCCGGAGAGGAGCACGGCGGCGCGCGTGCCGGGGACGGCGTCGACGAGTTGCTGGTCGAGAATCCAGCCCAGGTCGTTCTCGACGTCGTATCGGGGGGTCTCGCGGGACGTTCGGGAGGTCATGGTCGCTGTGTCCTTCACTCGACGTGCGGATCGCCGTCCGCGGCACCGGACTTGGGGCGGGGAGCGTTCTGCCAGGCACCCATGCGGGCGCCTGCCGACGACGGGTCGACTCGGGGTGCCGTCGCCGGTGGGAGCGGCGCCGGTGAGGAGCCGACCGCGGCGCCGCGCTTGCGCACGGGCAGGCCGTGACGGGTGCGGCGGTGGGGGGCGGCCTGCTCGTGGTCGGCCTGGTCCGGCGGCGGATCGCGTTCCGGTTCCGGCCGGCTCTCCTCGCGCGGCGCGGTGGCGGGCGCGGGACTGGCGGGCTCGT
>NZ_AJTQ01000221.1 GCF_000262345.1 Streptomyces xiaopingdaonensis
CCCTGGCGGCGTCGGACGGTTCCGGGGCGTCCGGCGCCGGGTCTGCGGGGACTGCGAGCTCCTCGAGGGCGGCCCGCTGGTGGACTGCGGGCTCCTCGCGCGCCGCGGGGAGCCCGGGCGGGTGGACGGGCTCGGCCTCCGCGTCCCGGGGGAGGGGCACGGCGGGGGCGCGGTGTGCGCCCGTCCGGCTCGCGGGGGCCTCGTCCTCGGGTGCGTCGGTGAGGAGTTGGGTGGGGATGGTGACCGTGACGCGGACGCCGGCGAGGCGGGAGCGGCGGTCGATGACGATGCGCAGGGCGTGGCGCTGCGCGATGCGGCCGGTGAAGGCGTAGCCGATGCGGGGCGGGTCGCCGAGGTCGCCGACGCCTGCGGTGACCTCGCCCGCGGCGAGCGCCTGGATGCGGGCCAACTCGTGGTCGCTTATGCCGCGTCCGCCGTCCTCGACGCAGACCGAGAGGCCGTTGGCCACCCGCATCGTGCTCACCTCGACGACGGAGCTGGACGGCGAGAGCGCGACCGCGTTCTCCAGGAGGTGCCCGAAGAGCTGGATCAGCGGCTCGACGGCCTGGGTGCGCACCGCGACCCGGGGGCGGTCGAGGAGGCGTACGCGCTGGTAGTCGGGCGCGGTGGAGAGGGCGCCGCGCAGCACGTCGTAGAGCGGGGTGGTGGGGCGCTGGCGTCCGGGGGCGCTGCCCGTGAGGACGCGCAGCGAGAAGAGCCAGCGCGCGAGGCTCTGCGCCTTGTGGTCGATCGGGAGGAGGCTGCCGAGGACCTCGGGGTCCTCGTGCTCGTGCTCCATGTCCTCGATCTGCTGCTGGAGTTGGTAGACGAGCGTGAGGAGGCGGTCGGCGACGCCGCGCAACGCGTTCTCCGCGGACTCCTCGGCGCGCTCCTTCGCCTGGGCCGAGACTCCGCGGAAGGCGTCCATCACCTCTTCGACCCGGTCGTCGAACCCGGTGCCCGCGAACCGGGCGGTCGCGGGGCCCGGGTCCTGCTCGGGAAGGCCGGTACGGCGGGAGGCGAGCGCCGGGAGCCGACGTCGGACCAGGTGCGCCAACTCGGCGTCGCGCAGGCCCTCTTCGTGCTTGAGCCGCGCGGTGATCTGCGTCTGCCGCACGAGCAGCACCAGCAGCACCAGGGAGATCACTCCCATGGTGATGAGCGACCAGGCCAGTATCTGCGTCATCAGCACCTCGACCGGAAGACGGAGCGTTCACGGGCGGGCGCCGGGCAGCCGCCGCGCGGGCACGTCCTCGCGCGGGTTGCGGCGGCGCGACGGGCGGCGAGGGCCCGCCGGCGGAGCGGCGGCGGGGGAGCGGCCATGGTGCCGGCCTGGTTCATGTGGTGCCGTACCTCGATCGCGCGTGATGCCGAATGGTTCTGTCCGAGCCCCCGAAGTCCCGTGTCGAACACGGGTCATGACGGCCCGTCGTGACGGACCGGCATCCGGTGATCGTACCGTCACCCCGCGCAGAGTGGGGACCCTCCTCCCCGTCTTCACCCTGGTTGGGGCGGTGTGTGCGATCGCGGACGAGGGGGTGAAGCACATGGGGAAGCCCCGCAGAGTCCCGTTCGACGGCTTGGAACCGGGTGTTCGGACTCGGGACCTCGCGGGGGTCGGGGCGGACGGGCCTCGGCGGGCGGCGATTTCCGCGCGAGGCGTACGAAGCCTCCCGAGTCTGCGGCAGACTGACGCCATGACCGTCTCCGTGCACCACATAGTCGTCGACGCGCACGATCTCCCCGGGCTCGCACGCTTCTGGGCGGACGCGCTGCGCTGGAGGGTCCTCTCGGAGCGGGAGCGCGAGGTCGTCATCGGGCCCGACCTGCTGGCTCCCGTGGGCATCTGCTTCATGCCCGCGGAGGAGGAGAAGCGCGTGAAGAACCGTCTCCACCTCGACCTGACCTGCACGGCCGACGAACGTGAGGCCGAGATCGAGCGGCTCCTCGCGCTCGGCGCGCGCCGCGCGGACGTCGGCCAGACCGGCGAGGAGACGTGGACCGTCCTCGCCGATCCGGAGGACAACGAGTTCTGCGTGGTGCGGCCGAAGTCGACGCTCACCGGCTGAGCGGCCGGCCGTCGCGCGGGGGTCCACGGAACGGGAGCGGCGGGAGGCGGGGCGATGGTGTCGGTAGGGACGTCGGTCTTCGCCGTGCTCGTCTCGCTCGGCTCGCTCGTCCTCGCGTACACGTCCAGCAGACGCGCGCGTATGCCCGTCCTCCAGTTCGTGTGGGAGGAGTCCGGCGGGGGCGAGCCGCGGTGGTGCCTCGTCAACGTCGGTTCGGGGCCCGCGACCAACGTCGTCGTCGCGCAGACCGTGCGGACGGCGCTGCGCAGGGGGCTCGGCGAGGAGCGGTGGTTCAATCCCGTGCTCGTGCCGTCGATACCCGCGGGCGGGCGGCTCCCCCTTTCCTGGCTCGGGTCGGTGCGCGGCGTCGGTTACGGGTTCGGGGCCAGTTACACCGACGCCGAGCGGTACTTCTTCACGACCAAGTGCGGTGACGACGTCTCGATGTTCTTCGTCGGCCTCCATATGCCCCGCTGGCCGCTGTTGAGCCTCGACGGCGGCAAGGCGGTACGGGCCTGGTGGGGCGTGGGCCGCCCGACGGGTCCGGAGTGGTCCGCGGTCACCGCGCGGCACGTGCGCCGACGGTGGTGGCTGGCGCGGCGGTTCGGGGTCTGCCGGCGCATGGGCGGCTGGGCCGATCCGGTGCTCGACTACCGGGAGCGATGAGCCCCGGCCCGGGCCCGGCCGCTGCCCGCCACGCCGTGGCGGGCACGGCGGGGGGG